>JADDKG010000127.1 GCA_020253895.1 Rubrobacter sp. | reverse complement strand
TCCTCCTCGGCCTGGAGCGGCCCCGGCTCTCCGGCGTGGCGGGGGTGGGGCTGTGCCTGGCGGGGGTCGCGGCCATAGAGGGCGGCGGCCTCAGGCTGGCCGGGACCAGCCTGCTAGGGGATGCCCTAATCCTGCTCGCCGCCATGTTCTGGGGCTCCTACACGGTGCTCTCGCTCCCGCTGCTGCGGCGCTACACCCCGCTGGCCGTGGCGGCCTACCCGATGCTGCTCGGGGGGCTCGCCGCCTTCCCCCTCGCGGCCTTCGACCTCCGGGTGGAGCCCTCTTCGCTGGGCGGCTCGGTGTGGTTCGCCGCCCTCTACTCGACGCTCTTCTCCTCGGCCTTCGGGTTTGTCGGCTGGCAGAAGGGCGTTGCCCGGGTGGGCGCGAACAGGGTGCTCGTCTACCAGTACCTGGTAGCCCTGAGCGGGGTCGTCGCCGGGATGGTCGTGCTGGGCGAGGGCTTCGGGGTCCTGCAGGCGCTGGGGGCGGTGGTGATCCTGCTCGGCGTCTACCTGGCCCGGCGGAGGTAGGCGCCGCCGTTGCAGCGGCGGCGGCCTGCGGCTAACCTACAGGGCATGGCCGAGAAGACGCTCTTCCAGAAGATAATGGACCGGGAGCTGCCGGGGGACATCATCTACGAGGACGAGCGGTGCGTCGCCCTGCGGGACATCAACCCGCAGGCCCCAACCCACGTCCTCATCATCCCCCGCAAGCCCATCCCCTCGCTCGACGACCTCACCGAGGAGGACGCCCCGCTCATCGGGCATCTGTTCGTGGTGGCGAAGAAGATCGCTGAGCAGGAGGGGCTCGACCGCGGCTACCGCACCGTGTTCAACAACGGCCCCGACGCCAACCAGACGGTGGACCACCTCCACCTGCACCTCCTCGGCGGCCGGCGGATGGGCTGGCCCCCGGGATAGCTCCTTAGCCTACCCCGGCGGCGGCCGCCCTCCCTGCCACCCGTCCGGAGAGGAGGCACCCGCCGAGGAAGGTGCCCTCGAGCGCCCGGTAGCCGTGCATCCCGCCGCCCCCGAAGCCGCTGGCCTCGCCCGCGGCGTACAGCCCGGCCATCGGTTCTCCGTCTTCCCCGAGCACCCTCCCGGAGAGGTCGGTCTCTATCCCTCCCAGGGTCTTGCGGGTGAGGATGGAGAGCCGGACGGCCACCAGCGGCCCGGCTGCCGGGTCGAGCAGCCGGTGGGGTCTTGCCACCCGGATCAAACGGTCCCCCGCAAAGCGCCGGGCGGAGCGGATGGCGGCGAGCTGGGGGTCTTTGCCTAACCCGGAGGCGACCTGCCGGTCGCGGGCCTCGATGACCTCCCGCAGCCTCGCCGGGTCTACGAGCCCCTCGCCGGTGAGCGCGTTCATGCGCCGGGCCAGCTCCTCGGGAGCCCTGGCCTCGAGGAACTCCGGCGAGCGCCGGGCGAACTCCTCCACCGGCGCCGGGGCGCCGGGCAGCGCCCTCCGGAGGACCGCGGGCCAGCTGCGGCCGGTGAGGTCCGGGTTCTGCTCCGAGCCGGAGAGGGCGAACTCCTTGCCCAAGATGCGCCGGTTGAGCACGAACCAGGAGTAGCCGTGTCCGCTCTTTACGATGTGCTCCAGCGCCCCGAGGGCGTCGGCCCCGGGGATGAGGGGGAAGGGCAGCGGCTCGCCGGTGGCGTCGAGCCACAGCGAGGAGGGGCCGGGCAGGATACGGATGCCGTGCCTGCTCCAGACGGGGGAGTGGTTGGCCACCCCCTCCGGGTAGTTCCACATCCGGTCCTCCCCGATGAGGCTTCCCCCGGTCCTGCGGACCACCTCCAGCATCGATCCGTCCACGTGGTCAGGGACGCCGGAGAGCATCTCGGGCGGGGGACCGCCGTAGCGCCCGGGCCAGTTGCGCCGGATGAGCCCGTGGTTGGCCCCGATACCCCCTGAGGCCACGACGACCGCCTGCGCCCGCAGCGCGAACTCCCCGACGGTCCTGCGGGAGCTCGCCGCGCCGCGCCGGGAGAGATCCGGCTCGAGCACCTCCCCGACCACCCCGCAGAGCGTCCCGCCCTCCCGGAGAAGCTCCGTCACCCGGTGCCGGAAGCGGAGCTCGACCAGGCCCCTCTCCTCCGCCGCCCGCACCCGCCGGACGAACGGCTCCAGCACCCCCGGCCCCGTTCCCCAGGCGATGTGGAAGCGCGGCACGCTGTTGCCGGGGCCCGAGGCTCCCCGGCAGCCGCGCTCGGCCCACTGGACGAGCGGGAACAGCCTCACTCCCTGCTCGTGGAGCCAGGAGCGCTTCTCCCCGGCGGCGAAGGTCACGTAGGCCTCGGCCCACCGGCGCGGCCAGCGGTCCTCCTCCCGGTCGAAGCCCGCGGTGCACATCCAGTCGGAGAGCGCCAGCTCGTATGAGTCCCGCACCCCGAGCCGCCGCTGCTCGGGGGTGTCCACCAGAAAGAGACCGCCGAGCGACCAGAAGGCCTGACCGCCGAGCGATTGCCCGGGCTCCTGCTCGACCACCACGACCCGCCGTCCGGCTCCGGCGAGCTCCGCGGCGGCGACCAGCCCCGCGAGCCCGGCTCCGACGACCACGGCGTCTGCGTCGTACGGCATCGGCCACCATACTACCGCCGGAAGGCCGGCGGTGTCATGGCCGGGGCCGCTCCCGGGCCGTTCGGCCGCCCCGGTCCTCGACCCAGCGCAGCAGCGGATAGGGGTTCATCGCGCCGCTTGGGGCCTGGGCCCTGTCTCCCCCGAAGAGCCCGAAGCCCGCGTACCAGCCGAGGTGCAGGTGCGGCGGGAAGTCCTGCACCGTTCCCACCTCCTCCCCGGCGGTCCTTCCCACCTCCCCGATCTTCTGTCCGGCGCGCACCTCTTCGCCGGGCTCGAGGGGCGACGGCGCCCGCAGGTGGGCGTAGTAGAGGCGGTCGCCCTCCCGTATGGGACCGATGTCGTAGGCGGCCTCGACCATGACGGTGTAGCCGCCCAGGGTGTTCCAGCCGCCGTCGCCGGAGCCGAGCGCGCCCACGACGACCCCATCGGTGATCGAGCGCACCGGCGTCCCCTCGGGCGCGAAGACGTCGGTGCCCTCGTGCCTGCCCTGCACCCGGCTCGCGCCCCAGTCGTTCGCGTACGAGCCGGAGTAGCGCTCCGGCAGCGGGAACACCGCCCGCCGCGGCCCCTCCGGCTCCCTCCCGCCGTGCAGCACCCACGCCCCGAGGAGCGCGGCTGCGAGGGCGAGCAGCGCGAGGAGCGCCCCGCCGCCTCGCCGGCGGCGCTTCTCGCGGTTGGCGGGGTCCTTCGGGCCGGCATGCGGCCTCGTGGTGCTCACGTGTCCGAGTCTAACGCAGTCCGGCCGCCGCGCGGCCTACTCGCCCCAGGTCGCGCGCAGGACCCGCAGCCAGTTCTCGTGGGCGAGCTTGCGCAGCTCTGTCTCGCCGTAGCCGCGCCCGCGCAGGGCGTCGAGCAGCCGGGGCAGGCCCGAGGCGTCCTTCAGCCCGTGCGGCACCTTCGCGCCGTCGAAGTCCGAGCCGAAGCCGACGTGCTCGACCCCGAGGCGCTCCACCAGGTAGTCCACGTGCCGGACGATCTCCCCGAGCGGCGTGTCCTCGTCCTCCGCGCCGTCCGGTCGCAGGAAGCCGGCGGCGAAGTTCACGCCCACCATGCCGTCCGAGTCGCGGATCGCGTCGAGCTGCCGGTCGGTAAGGTTGCGCGAGGCGGGGCAGAGTGCGTGGGCGTTGGAGTGGGTCGCAACGAGCGGCGCCTCCGTAATGCCGGCCACGTCCCAGAAGCCCCGCTCGTTCAGGTGCGAGAGGTCCACCAGCACGCCGAGGCGGTTGCACTCGCGAACGAGTTCCCTGCCCGCGCCGGTGAGGCCGGGGCCGGTGTCGGGGGAGGATGGGAACCGGAACGGCACGCCGTGCCCGTAGGCGTTGGGCCGGCTCCAGACGAGCCCCAGGGAACGCAGCCCCCTCGCGTAGAATCCTTCCAGCGCCGACGGGTCGGGGCCGAGGTTCTCGGCCCCCTCGAAGTGCAGCACGGCGGCGAGAACGCCGTCGCGCAGGCAACCCTCTATCTCCCCGGCGGTGCGCGCCACCCGGAGGCGTCCTCCGGACCGCGCTTCGATCTTGAAGAGCGTCTCCGCGAGCTCGCCCGCCGTCTCGCGGGCGTAGCTCGGGTCGAGGGGCGGGGCGTCGGCGACCTCGTAGCCGTCCCCGGTCACCGTGAGAGCGGATTCCTCGGTCCACCTGTCGTCTTCGGGGTTCGGGGCGTAGCAGGCGAAGAGGCCGCCCCCGAAGCCTCCCTCGCGGGCGCGGGGGAGGTCGAGGTGTCCGAGCCCGCTCCTCTCAAAGAACGAGCGCTCCTCGCCCTCCTTCGGGAAGCGGAGCCTGAGCAGGGTGTCGTTGTGCCCGTCGAAGATGGTTGTGGCGTCCATCCCGCGATCATAACGCCGCTTGGCGGTGGGTGCTGGGAAGGACGTGAAAGAGCGGGGGCGGCGTTAGCCGCCCCCGCCGTCACGGAGAGCGTGAGGTCTAGTACTTCGGGACGCTCGGGTCTATCTCCTCGCTCCAGGCGGTGATGCCACCCTTTACGTTGTAGACGTTCGTAAAGCCCGCGTCCCGCAGGAGCTTCACCGCCTTCGCGCTCCTGCCGCCGGTCTTGCAGTGGATGGCGATCTCGTCGTTCTGGTTGAGCTCGTGCATCCGCTCGGGCAGCTCGTTCAGGGGGATCAGGCGCGCCCCGATGTTCGCCACCTGGTACTCGTGCGGCTCGCGCACGTCGAGTACGAAGACGTTCTCGCCGTTGTCCAGCTTCTCCTTGAGCTCCCGGACGGAGATCTCAGGCACCTCGTTCTCCTGCGCGGCGGCCTGCGCCTGGGGGATGCCGCAGAACTCCTGGTAGTCTATGAGCTCGTGGATGGTGCGGTTCTCGCCGCAGATGGGGCAGCTCGGGTCCTTGCGGAGCTTCATTTCCCGGAAGCGCATCGAGAGGGCGTCGTAGAGCAGCAGACGCCCGATCAGGGGCTCGCCGATGCCGAGGATGAGCTTTACGGTCTCGGTGGCCTGGATAACCCCGATCGCGCCGGGCAGTATCCCGAGCACCCCGCCCTCGGCGCAGCTCGGAACGAGCCCCGGAGGCGGCGGCTCGGGGTAGAGGCAGCGGTAGCACGGCCCCTCCTTGGCGTAGAAGACGCTCGCCTGTCCCTCAAAGCGGAAAATGGAGCCGTAGACGTTCGGCTTGCCCAGAAGCACGCAGGCGTCGTTCACCAGGTAACGGGTGGGGAAGTTGTCGGTCCCGTCGACGATGATGTCGAAGTCCCGGAAGATGTCGAGGGCGTTCTCCGAGCTGAGCGCCTCCCCGAAGGTCTCGACCTTCACGTTGGGGTTGATGTCTTCGATGGTCTCCCTGGCGCTCTCCAGCTTGGGCCGCCCGATGTCCGAGGTGCCGTGGATGATCTGGCGCTGCAGGTTGGACTCGTCGACCACGTCGAAGTCGACGATCCCGATTGTCCCCACGCCCGCCGCCGCCAGGTACATCGCGAGCGGCGACCCGAGCCCCCCGGCCCCGATGGTGAGGACCCGGGCGGCCTTGAGCTTTTTCTGCCCCTCGAGCGCCACCTCGGGCATGATGAGGTGGCGGCTGTAGCGGGCTATCTCCTCGTTGGAGAGCTCAACCTGCCCGTTTGGCGGTAT
>JADDKG010000126.1 GCA_020253895.1 Rubrobacter sp. | reverse complement strand
TGGCCTCGTAGCCGTCTGCGGGCAGCCACTGTCTGTAGGGCCTGAGCTCTTCCCCGGTGTAGATGGCCGGCAGGGGGCATGGGATCCAACCGGACTCCGTGGTGGCCGTCTGGTAGGCGAGCGCCCCAACCTGCCTGAGGCCGTAGTCTTTGCCCACCTGCAGTATCCTCCCTATGACCTCCTCCCGCTCCTCCCAGGGACCAGAGAGCTCATATCCCGCCCTGCCCGCCATCCCATGCCGCAGAGCCCTCACCCTGCAGCCCCCTATGCGCACATCCGCCGTGTTGAAAAACCTCACCTCCGGCAGCTCTCCCTCCACCACCTCCTGCATGAGCCCAACCGCCTCAGGGCCCTGCAGCTGGTAGCGGTACACCTTGGGAGCACCCCGCCGCACCGCAGAGTTCTCGTCCCGCTCCAGGGCGACATCGTAGCCCCCGGCCTCCGCGTGATACTCGACCCAGTCGAGGACCATGGGATGACCGACGAGATCGAAGCCCTCCTGCCCCAGATGGTAGAGAACCGCATCCCCGATGAGGTAGCCGCTTGGGCTGCAGGCCACAAACTGCTTGGCCTTGTCCTTCGTGAAGCCCTCAAAGCTGTTCACCCCAACGTGGGAGAGCAGCCCAAGCGCATCAGGGCCCTCCACGTAGAGGTCGGTCATGTGGTGGGACTGGTCCAGCAAGGCACAGCTCTCCCTCCAGGCCCGCTGCTCGTCCCGCCAGTTGCTGAACTCGGCGGGAACGACCGGAAACGGCCGCCGCCCGGCCTGAGAGTTGTACAGAAGCTCCACCGGGCTCCCGGCCCGCGCAATGGCCTCCTCGAGGCTCCCCCCGACACCGCTCCTCCGGCCCATAGCCACCCCCTTGAATCCTCCTCCTGCCAGAACCTTCCGCTGCCGTTGTCACGCTAAGTCTAGATCACATCCAACAATATTGTCAACAATATTGTGGCTCATAGGGCTTCTCCCACGGAAGATGGCGGGGCGCCCGGAAGACTTTCCGGGCGCCCCTATACGGAGCCGCGGGGGCTGTATCTGCGGGGTCTCAGGCGGGTTTTTCGACCCACTCGGGCTCTGGTGTGATCTCCGGCTTGGGCTTGGGGCCGGGGCCGTCCAGGCCGGTGGAGGAGACGGTCATAAGGACCCGGACCTTCATGTCACGGTCGCAGAGTATTTGGCAGGAGAGCCGCACTTTTCCCAGGAGGTTGCGCTTCTTGAGGACCTCGAGCTCGGCCTTGGTCATCTTCTCCGGCTCGCCCTCGAGAAACTCCACCCTGCAGGTCGTGCACTTGGCGTAGGAGCCGCAGCGGTGCAGGATATCCACCCCCGCGTCCTCCTCTATGGCGAGGACCAGCCGCTTGCCCTCCTCGACGTCGAAGACCCCTACTCCCTCGACCTCCAGCCTGGGCATCCCTACCTCCTTCAAAGAGCCCTCCAAGAACAGGACGGACAATAGCTTACCGCACCGCAAGCCGCCAAGATGAGAGCTTTCTAATCCCGCTATAACCCCTCCTTAACCCGGTCGGAACAAAATATATTCGTTCGAGAGAGGAAGTTCGAGCGTACAGGAGAGAAGGAACCTTTTGCGCACGGCCCTACTCACGGCCCTACTCGCCCCCGCGCTTCTCCTCGCCGGGTTCGCGGTAGGGTGGGTCATGGCCGGCGACGGCTGGGAGCTCACCCGGGGCGGGGAGGGTCGGGAGCACTCTGCGCCGGAAGCGCCCCCGGCGACGAGCCCGGAGCTCCCCGCCCGCGACGTGAGCGGGGCGGACATCTCCGGGCTACCCCGCTACCCGGGCTCCGCAAGGGTCGCCTACGTGAGGGAGATCCAGGGAGAGCTGGTGTGGACCGAGGTCGAGTACCTCGCCGACGCCCGGCTGGAGCGGGTGCGCGAGTTCTACCGCGACGCCTTCAGGACCGAGGGCTGGGCGGTCGGCGACGTGGGCTTCTCGCAGGGGGCCTGGGTCTACTTCGTCATGGACGGGGAGCGCGAGGTGATCCTCGAGCTGCAACCGCGCGGAGGGCTGGTGGAGGTGGACATGGAGATGACCGAGCCCGCCCCGCAAGGCACCAGCGGCGCGCCGCCTCCCACCCCGGCGCCGGACGACGACGCCAACGACCCCGACGACGGGATAGAGGACGACTAGCCCGCCTCCCTCTCCCTGGCGGCGAGGGCCAGCCCGCCCAGCAGTAGGGCGGCCCCGGCGAGCGAGACCGCGCCGGGCCGCTCCCCGAGCACCAGGATCCCGAGCAGCCCGGCGGTGAGCGGCTCGGCCAGGGAGAGGGTGGCGGCCGTCGAGACCGGCACCGCCGAGAGGCCCCGGGCGAAGAGCAGGTACGCCGCGGCGGTGGCCACGAGCCCCAGCTCCAGGGCCACCGCCGCCCCGCGGGGGTCCGCCAGCCAGCCCGGGGGCGAGAGCAGCAGCACCGGGGACAGCAGCAGCGCCCCGAGCCCGAAGGCGACCCCCATCACCGCCGTGTACGGGAGATCCTCCAGCAGCACCTTGGTCGCCGTGGCGTACACCCCGTAGGAGAGGCCCGCGCCGAGCGCGAGCAGCACCCCGGTGGCCTCCACGCTCACGCCCCCGCCGCCGCCGACCAGCAGGGCGCAGCCCGCCACCGCCAGCGCGGTGGCCGCGACCCACCGGCGCCCCGGGCGCTCGCCCCTGAAGATTGCCCCGATGATCCCCGCCGCCACCGGCGCGCTCCCTATGGCGACTATGGTCCCCAGCGCCACCCCGGTCTTCATGACCCCGGCGAAAAAGAGCGGCTGGTAGCAGGCTATCCCGCAGGCGGCCACCGCCACCGGAAGCGGCGGCCAGCGGTGCCCGGAGAGCTCCCCCCGCAGCGCCGCCACCGCCAGCAGGGCCAGACCCCCGATAACGATCCTGACGGCGCCCACGGAGAGGGGGTCCGCCCCGGGCGGTGCAAAGGCCTGCGCCGTTCCCGTGGTCCCCCACAGCACCGCCCCGGCGAGGATGAGGAGGCTTCCGGTCTCCCCGGAGGGCCTGCTGACCCTCTTCCGGCCCCGGTCCCCGCCTCCGGCGGCGAAGGCTACCACCCCCCGCCGGGGACGGGGGACGTCCGGCGGTCGGGGGCGTAGGGGCCGAGGTCCAGCCCCGGCCGCTCCCCGAGGACGAGCGCGGCGGCCAGCCCGCCGAGGTACGGGCCGATGGTGAGGCCTGAGGGGCCGAGCCCCGTCGCGACCACGAGCCCGGGGAGGGCCTCGCCCAAGGAGGGCAGTCCGTCGGGGCTCGCCGGGCGGAAGCCCACCCTCACCTCGGAGAGCGTGGCGTCCGCAAGCCCTGGGGCCAGCCGCAGTGCCTCGGAGAGCACCTCGTGGACGCCGCCGGCGGTCACCCGCGGGTCGAAGCCCGCACCGTCCTCGCGGGTGGCCCCCGCCACCACCCTCTCCCCCGGGAAGGCAAGCATGTAGTGGGTACGGAACCCCTCGACTATCGGGAGGCGGGAGGTGTCCGTACCCGGCGTGCGCAGGTGGGAGATCTGCCCGCGCTGCGGGTAGACCGGGACGCGCAGCCCGGCCGGGCGGCACAGCTCCCCCGTCCAGGCCCCGGCCGCCGCCACGACGGCATCCGCGGGGATCTCCTCCCCCTCCACCCGCACCCCCCGGACCCGTCCGCCGCGGAGGAGCAGGGTGGCGGTGCCGCGCACCAGGCGGGCGCCGCGGCGGCGGGCGGCCCGCTCCAGCGCACCCCGCAGCCTCCGGCCGTCCACCCTTGCGGCCCCGGAGAGGCGCAGCCCCGGGAGGTCGCCGCGCAGAAAGGGGAAGAGCCCGCGGGGCTCTCCGGGGGGGAGGAAGCCGACCTCCCCAACGTTCGCCACCCCCGCGCGCCGCAGCTCCTC
>JADDKG010000125.1 GCA_020253895.1 Rubrobacter sp. | reverse complement strand
GGAGTAGACCAGCGTCCTCTGCGGAATCTCGGTCTCTATGCGCGGCTCCTCGTCAACCCTTCCCTCGCCGTTCCGGATCCCTCCGGGCACCTCAGACTCGCCAGCGGCCATCTCTCCTCCTTCCCTCCATACTCATCCCACCGTAAACAGAGTGAAACTTCACCAGCAGAAACTTTGCTCCTACATCGCCCCACTAATCCCTTTGCTCTCCTCTCCTTATTTGTACGTACCAATAATGTAATGTAAGCACAATATCTGCGTCAATAGCAACGAGGAAAGTTTTTCGGGCGAGGGGGTGAAGGCGTCTTCTGAAGGTGTGAGTGGAAGAAGGCACGAGACCATACCCCCTCAGGGGTTTCGAGGTACGGCTACCTGCGTTGTCTACGCTGAAGGCGAGTTATATGCAGGTCACGGCTCCGGGCGCATCTGCAACCCCGCATCCTCGCGCTTACGAATACTTGAGAGCTACGGTCTTGACCTGGCTGTACTCGTAGAGGGCTTCGTAGCCTTTCTCTCGCCCGTGCCCGGAGCGCTTGAATCCCCCGAAGGGGAGCTCCACGCCGCCGCCCGCTCCGTAGGTGTTGACGTACACCTGCCCGACCCGCAGCTCGTGGGCGAGCCGGTGCGCCTTGCCGACGTCCCGCGTCCACACGGCGGCGATCAGGCCGTAGTCGGTGCCGTTGGCCAGCGCTGCGGCTTCGTCGAGGTCTTCGAAGCTCGAGGCGACCAGCACCGGCCCGAAGATCTCCTCCCGGAAGATGGTGGCCTCGGGTGAGACCCCATCGAAGAGGGTGGGCTCGAAGAAGAAGCCGCCCCGCAGCCGCTCGTCCCGGGGGACTTCTCCGCCCGTCACCAGCCGCGCCTCGTCCCTGCCCCGGTTGACGTAGCCGCCGACCCTCTCCAGCTGGTCCTTAGAGATGATCGGGCCGAGGTCCGGGTCGTCGAGGCCGGCTCCTATCTCGATCCGCCTGAACCGCTCCGCCACCGCCTCTACCACCTCGTCGTGGACCCCGCGCTCTACGAGGAGCCTGGAGCCCGCCGAGCAGGTCTGGCCCGCGTTCTGGATTATGGAGTTGACGATTACCGGGACGGCGCTCGCCACGTCCGCATCGGCGAAGACGATGTTCGGCGACTTGCCGCCCAGCTCCAGCGTTACCGGGACGACGTTCTCGGCTGCGGCTTTGCTCACGATCTGCCCCACCTCCACCGACCCCGTGAAGGCGAGGTGGTTTATCCCCGGATGCGCCGCCAGCGCTGCTCCTGCCTCCTCGCCGTAGCCGGGGACGACGTTTAGGGCTCCGGGTGGCAGACCCGCTTCCAGCGCCAGCTCGGCGAGCCGGATGGTGCTAAGGGGCGCCTCCTCGGCGGGTTTGAGCACGCAGCAGTTGCCGGTGGCCAGGGCCGGGGCTACCGAGCGGCAGCCGATCTGGATCGGGTAGTTCCACGGGATGATGTGCGCCGTGACGCCGTAGGGCTCGCGCAGGGTGTAGACGAAGGTGCCCGAGAGCGCGGGTATCGTGTCCCCGTAGAAGGACTCTACGGTGTTGGCGTAGAACTCGAAGTAGCGGGCGGCCACCGTGGCGTCGGTGCGCGCCTGCTTCAAGGGCTTTCCGGTGTCCGTGCTCTCCAGGCGCGAGATCTCCTCGTGCTCCCGGCGCAAAAGGTCCGAGATCCTGTGGAGAATCCTCGCCCGCTCGGCGGGAGTAGTACGCCGCCAGGTATCCTCGAAGGTCTCCCTTGCGGCCGCCACCGCCCGGTCGACCTCCTCCTGCCCGCAGCGGGCGACCGTGGCGCAGGGCCGTCCGGTGGAGGGGTCTATGTCCTCGAAGGTCCTGCTTGCGTTCACCCGCTCCCCGGCGATGATGGCCGGGTAGTTCTCCAGGGCCGTCGTGCTCATCTTCTCTCCTTCCTAGGCGGGGACCACCGCAGGGCGCGCCACCTTCTTAATTAATAATCCGGTGGTGAACCAGAGACGTCCGCCTGACCACCCACCGCTGGCATTGCCCTTCCACCAATGGCCCGGCTCATGGAGGATTAGGTAGGCGCTGGCGTCTTCTCCGGAACCACACAGAGCCCCGACTTCCGGAACCAAATAGAGGCAACTGGCGCATACCACCGAGAGATAAGTGGGGCCGGAGAGGGACACCCCTCTCCGGCCTCACACGTTCTGCAGACTCGTTCGACACTACCTACCTTATTGGTTGGTGCCGACCTACGCTCAAGCCTTGGTCGGCTCACGCTCAGCAGCCAGGATCTTCTCCAACACCGGCATCAGGTACTTCTTGAAAGTCTCCGGGTTCTCGCACATCGGGAAGTGGCCGATCTCTTCCATGATGATGCACTCCGACCCCTTGACCTTATCGGCCGTCTGCTGGGTCATCTCTGGCGTGCAGGCGAAGTCGTAGACGCCGGTCATGAAGTAGATGGGAACGTTGCCCGTGATCTTGTCGTTGAGCTCCCTGAAATCGTGGTCGACACTGTAGAAGTGGAGGTCGCCCTTAAATACCCCGGGCCCGCCCTGGCTGTAGTACCACCAGGTTTCCCACCTGTAGTCCTCCGGGCTCTGCGGAGCCATCAAGCCAAAGACAGAGGTGGCGCACGCTTCTCCACCATGCACGTGCGGATGTTCGAGCCAAGAGATGTACCATCCCGGTGAGTAGTCGCACGCCTCGATGGCGATGAGCGCCCGCACCCGCTCCTCGAAATTGAGCGCCAGGTGCAGGCAGATGTTGCCTCCCATCGAGCTGCCCATGATCACTGGCTTCTCCAGCTCGAGTGCCTCACAGAAAGCCATTACGAACTCGGAGTAGAACTTCGCGGTGAGGCGGTACTCCTCCCTCTCGAAGCCCACCGGCGGTATCGACTTCCCGTGGCGCGGGAGATCGAACGCGATAACGCGGAAGTTCTTGTTTATGTCCGGGTCGGCCAACTGGTGCCGCCACTCACGGGAGTCCGTGCCCGCGGTGTGCAGGCAGACCAGAGGAATTCCCTCGCCAGCCTCCTCGTAGAATACTCGGTATTCGTACCCGCCGTAGGGCACATAGACGTACTTGCCGGTGATCGGCTCGTGCGTCGCACTCACTTCGCTGCCTCCTTCCCCTCAGACCCTTGTCGCACGCTCTTCGACCACCGCGTGATCCGGGACTTCCCGCATCCGGGCGAGCATCCAGGTCAGGGCGCGTATGTTCTGCCACATCACCTTGACGTCACCATCCATCTTGAGACGTCCGTGTAAAGGATGTGCCATCGCCCAGACGTCGTTGTACATAGGCGGTGGTACCTTCTGTGCGAACCTCTCCCACGATTCGCGAGGAGCGCGCAACGCGAAGCTCCACGGCGTCTCGATACTCAGGTTGTCGGTGATGCGCTCGATGCGCCCCTCACGTACGGAAACGCGATACTCTTTCTCACCGAAGCCGATCAGGAAATCGGTCGTGAAGTACCTCCCGATCAGCGACAAGGTCGCATCGTTGTTGACCACATCCTGCCAAGCGTTCATCCACCGGGAGTCAAACTCGGCCACATCTCCTCCTTTCAAGCATAGCCATCTCGTCCTGCTATAAGATTCACGAATCGGTTACGTTCTCTCCTCCTCTCCATACTCTTCTCACCATAGACAGGATGGGATCTTCCGACTACGAGCCTCGTCATTACATCACCCCACTTATCCTTTCCTTATTTGTCCGTACACCAATAATGTTATGTACGTACAATATCCGTGTCAATAGCCAAGGCGATAGAATTTTCCGATACGGGTTAGAAGAGGTGGCTGCGGTGCGTGCGCGTAAGCAAGCTCGAAACTATACTCAGCACCAGGGGGTTTTGAAATACAGCCGCCAAGACTGTGTACTACGGAGGCAGGTTTGATATATGCAAAATCACGTTCGCAAGCAAGCCGTTTACCGCCAACTCTCTGAGAAGCTACGCGCGGCGATAGAGAGCGGCGAACTCGGCGAAGGAGAGCGGATGCCCACCGAGGCGGAGCTCTGCGAGCGGTACGGGGTGAGCCGCCACACCGTCCGCCAGGCTTTTCAGGAGCTGGTCGCCGACGGTCTGGTCTACCGGGTCCCGGGGCGCGGCACCTTCGTAACCGGTTTCTCCCGGCGTGGCAGGTACCTGCGTTCGATCGGCACCCTCGAGGAGATGATGTCCTGGACGGGGACCGAGATGGAGGTGCTCGAACCGGTCGAGATCGTACAGGACAGGGAGCATGCGGAGTGCCTCGCCCTGCCCTCCGCGGAGGTCGCCGCTCTCAAGATCCGTCGCCTGTACGAGAATAGACCTTTCGTCGTGACCCGCGTCTACCTCACCCCGCAGGCCGGGCGGCGCCTGCAGGAGAAAAACCTCCCGGCCAGCGGCCCCGGTACCGTCATCGGCACGGTGGAGAGCGTCCTCCCCTCACCCGTCGTCGGAGCCAGCCAGGAGGTTACGGCCATACCCGCCCCGTCCTACATC
>JADDKG010000124.1 GCA_020253895.1 Rubrobacter sp. | reverse complement strand
GAGCGAGCCCCCGAGCCAGTCGTGGATCACCCGGTCCTTAAAGAACATCTCGACGGCGACGTAGATCAGGACGCCGGACCCCACGTACACCAGCCACGGCAGGCGGTCCATCAGGGCCGAGAGGATGGCGCTGCCCCAAACGATGAGCGGGATCGTCAGCGCGAGCCCGAAGACCAGAAGCCACAGGTTGCCCCCGGAGACCCCCACCAATGCCACCACGTTATCCAGCGACATGATGGCGTCGGCCGCGATGATGATCCTTATGGCCTCCCAGATGTTGCCCGCGGCCTCCACGTCCTCCTCCGACTCCTCGTGGTCCTGGAAGAGGAGCTTCCAGGCGATCCACACCAGAAGCACCGCGCCTATCGCCTGCAGCAGCGGTATCCTGAGCAGGTAGGTGATAAGGGCGGCGAACAGCAGCCGGAGCGCCACCGCCCCGAAGGCCCCCCAGAAGATCGCCCGCTTGCGGGTCTTGCCCTGCAGCTGGCGGACGGCCAACGCGATCACCACCGCGTTGTCGCCCGAGAGAATGAGGTCGATCATGAGCACCCCGAGGAACCGGGCCGCAAGCTCTCCGCTCAGAAAATCCATCCACACCGCCTTCTCAGGAGCCTATACCCGACCTGCAAAAGAGCCCTCCGGACGATGGCGGTTATCTTATCAGCTAGAGGGCGGGGCGGCGCGCTCCCTAGAGGACCACGACGACCGCCGCGGCGACGAACGCCGCGTACATGGCACCCCCGCCGACGAGCAGCACCTCCGCCCTGACCGGGCGCTTGGCCCGCAGCATCAGGAAGAGGACGAAGCCCGAGGCCAGCGCGAGCCCCACGGAGAAGAGGTCGAGGAACTTCAGGTCCCAGGGGGTGAACAGGATGCCGAGGGTCACCGGCACGGTGCTCTGGAAGACCATCGCCCCGCTGACGTTGCCGAAGGCCAGGGTGTCCTTGTTCTCCCTCAGCCAGATGACGGAGTTGAACTTCTCGGGCAGCTCGGTGGCCAGAGGGGCGAGCACCAGCGAGATGAGCCCGGCCGGGATCCCGAGCTCCCTCGAGGCGTGCTCCACCGCCTCCACGAAGAACTCGGCACCGGCGATCATGATCGCGAGTGCCCCGAGCAGCTGTCCGGCTGCAGCCCAGGTGGGTGGCCGGTAGCGGAAGCGCCAGAGGGTGAGCCGCTCCGGGGTCTCCTCGAGGTCGGCCCCGCCGGCGGCGAGGGTCCGCCGGACGTAGTAGGCGTAGGCCACGAGCAGCAGCACCCCGACCGCCGCCTTGAGGTAGAAGGGCAGCGAGATTATCCCCGCGGCCGCGGCTATGGCGTAGAAGATCAGGAAGAACCGGATGTCCCGGGCGACCACCCCCTCGTCGATCGCGAGCCGCGTGCCGCTCTCCCTCCGCCGCCGGAAGGCGAGCGCCGAGGCGCCTATGACGCACATGGCGAGGGTGGCGAGGAGGAAGGGGGCCCCCAGGATGGCCCCGACCCCGATCTCACCTGCGGTCTGGGGATCCCTGCCGAGGATGAGGGCGCCGAGGATGGCGACGACGGGGATCATGGTCTCCGGCAGGGCGGTGCCCACGGCGGCGAGCACGCTCCCAACCGCCCCCTGCCCCATGTTGAGCCGCTCGCCCAGGATCTCCACGGCGTTGGTAAAGAGGAACGCAGCAAGCAGTATGGCGCCGAGCGAGAGTATGAGCTCTACGATGGTCAAGCTTTGAGGTACCTTTCTCTTGCGGCCGGACGCGAACGTGTAAGATTCTACCCGCCAACCCCAAAAACCATACCCGAAGAGAGGACATGCGGCTCAAGGAGATACTGGAGGCTGTTGCGGAGGGTAGCCTCCCGCCGGAGAAGGCGGAGGGGCTCCTGCAGAGCGGCGAGGTACGCTACCTGGACGGCCTTGCGGTGCTCGACGCGGGCCGGGCGGTCCGCAAGGGCGTGCCGGAGGTGGTCTACGCGGGGGCGAAGACCCCGGAGCAGGTGGCGCGCATCTGCGCCGCCCTGGTGGAGCCGGGGCGGAGGGTTATCGTGAGCGCCGCCTCGGAGGAGCACGAGGCGGCGCTCCGGGAGGCCCTCCCCGGCATACCGGTGCGGCGTTCGGGACGGGCGCTCGTGGCGGGCACCGGGGAGCCCGAGCCCACGGGGGCTAGGGTAGGGGCGGTCTGCGCGGGCACCTCGGACATCCCGGTCCTGGAGGAGGCGGTGGCGGTGGCCCGGGAGATGGGCGCCGAGATAAGGAGCTTCTACGACGTGGGGGTGGCGGGTCTGCACCGGCTGGCGCAGCCGCTGCAGGAGCTGCGCGCCTTCGACCCGGACTGCCTGATCGTGGCCGCCGGCATGGAGGGAGCCCTCCCCACGGTGGTCGCCGCGCTGGTGGACGTCCCGGTGATAGGGCTGCCGACCTCCACCAGCTACGGCCTGGGGGGAGACGGGTCCGCCGCGATCCTGGGGATGCTCCAGACCTGCTCGCCGGGGCTCGCGGTGGTGAACGTGGACAACGGCGTGGGCGCCGGGGCGACGGCGGCCCTTATCGCCAACCGCGCCGCCCGCCGGGCGTGATGCGCTCTTTTGTGGCGATACTACCCCCGCCGGAGGTCCGGGAGGCCCTGGCCCGTGCGGCCCGCTCCCTCCCGGTGATCGGGGTCCGCTGGGTGCGCCCGGAGAACATACACCTCACGCTGAAGTTCCTGGGCGAGATCCCGGAGGAGAGCACCCCGCAGATAGACGCCGCCCTCTCGGAGATAGCCCGGGCAAGGAGCCCCTTCCACATACAGCCCGAGGGGCTCGGCGCCTTCCCCTCCCCCCAGAGGGCCCGCATCCTGTGGGCGGGGGTCGGGGCGGGCTCCACAGACCTGGAGGAGCTGGCCGCGATGGTAGATGAGGCGCTCTCCTCTCTGGGCTTCGAGCGCGAGCGGAGACCCTTCCGGGCCCACCTCACCCTCGGCAGAGCCCGGGGGCGTCCGGCGCGGCTGGAGGTCGCGGAGCTGGGCTCCCGGATACCCGGCTTTACAGCTGGAGCACTGCACCT
>JADDKG010000123.1 GCA_020253895.1 Rubrobacter sp. | reverse complement strand
GAAGCGGGCGGCGTGGATCTCGTCGTTCATCACCACCAGCGCCCCGAGACCCCTCGCCGCATCGCTGGCGGCGACGCGTACCGCGCCGAGCAGGTTCGCCGGGCCATCGGCGCCGGGAAGCGTGGGGTTGCGCATCGCGCCGGTTACGACGACCGGCTTCTCCCCCTCGACGAGCAGGTCCATCGCGAAGGCGGTCTCTTCTATGGAGTCGGTGCCCTGGGTGATGACCACACCCTCGGCTCCCGAGCGCAGCCGGCTCGCGGCCTCCCCGGCGACCTCTACGAGGTCCTCGATCGTCAGGTCCGAGCTCGGCACCTGCCGCACCGACTCCGCCTCGACCTCGGCGACCTCCGCGATCTGGGGCACGCTCTCCACCAGGTCCCGGCCCGTCAGCCTCGGTACCACCCCCGGCCCCGACCCCCGGACCGACGAGATCGTCCCGCCTAAAGAGAGCACCGCCACCTTCGGGAGCATCGAACGCCTCCTTGTCTCCGATATTTGTACGGACAATTCTAATGCTGGGGGTACTCCGGGTGCAAGCTCCCGGGGGCGGGGGCCGCCGGACGGGTTGGTATCTGGTATTTTGCAGAGAGGTAGAGGAGAGGAGGATAGATGCCGGAGAAGGAAATCTTCTGTTCGTTCGGTGTAGACATAGACGCGGTGGCCGGGTGGCTCGGCTCCTACGGGGGTGAGGACTCGCCGGACGACATCTCGCGCGGCATGTTCGCGGGCGAGGTGGGCGTACCCCGGCTGGTCGAGCTCTTCGAGAAGTACGGTCTCAGGACGACGTGGTTCATCCCCGGCCACTCGATAGAGACCTTCCCGGACCAGGTGAAGATGGTCGTGGACGCGGGGCATGAGATCGGCACCCACGGCTACTCGCACGAGAACCCGGTGGCGATGACCCCCCAGCAGGAGCGGGACGTGCTCGAGTACAGCATCGAGCTGGTCGAGAAGGTCTCGGGCAGGAAGCCGGTCGGGAACGTCGCCCCGTGGTGGGAGGTCTCCAACGTCTCCAACGAGCTGCTCCTGGAGTTCGGGTACAAGTACGACCACTCGCTGCAGCACCGCGACTTTACACCTTACTGGGCGCGCAAGGGCGATACGTGGACCAAGATCGACTACTCCAAGCCCGCCCGGGAGTGGATGAAGCCTCTGGTGCGCGGCGAGGAGATAGACCTCATCAAGATCCCGGGCAACTGGTACCTCGACGACCTGCCCCCGATGATGTTCATCAAGACCTCCCCGGCGACCCACGGCTTCGTCAACCCGCGCGACATCGAGCAGCTGTGGAAGGACCAGTTCGACTGGGTCTACCGCGAGATGGACTACGCCGTTTACGCGCTCACGATCCACCCGGACGTGAGCGGACGTCCGCAGGTCCTGTTGATGCTGGAGCGGCTCATCGACTACATAAACCGGCATCCCGGCGTGAGGTGGGTGACGATGGAGGAGATCGCCGACGACTTCGCCCGCCGCCACCCGAGGCAGAAGGCGTAAAGGAGCACATGAGGTTTGGGCGGGACACCCGCCCAAACCTCTCCGGAGGAGGAAGACCGCTATGTGCGTACTGTGCGGCGAGTTCGTCTCGCAGCCCCACTGGACCGAGCGGCACGTCGAGGATGCGGCCCGCGCTCCGGGCGCCGAGCCCGGCGACTACCACCGCGAACGCCGGCGCGAGCGTATCGGCCGGGCGAGGCTGGCGAGTGAGGTGCTCTCGTACTACGGGCTCAAGGTCGAGGACTGGAGCGGGAGCAAGTATCTGCTGCGCGACCGCAAGGGGCGGCAGGAGCTGGTGCAGGACCTCGGCTCCCTGTGGCCCGCCGCCGAGAAGCTCTCCGGCCGCGCGCCCGACCCGCTGGACCCGGCGCTGCTGGAGAGCCTGGACGGTAGGGGTTAGCGCATGTCCATCCCGGTCACGGTCGTAACCGGCTTCCTCGGCAGCGGCAAGACGACGCTGCTCTCGCGGGTCCTGCGGGACCCTTCGCTCCGGAACACCGCGGTGCTCGTCAACGAGTTCGGGGAGGTCGGGCTCGACCACCACCTGCTGCGGCCCGTCGCCGAGAGGACGGTCCTGCTGGAAAGCGGGTGCGTCTGCTGCAGCGAGCGCGAGGATCTTGTCGCGGCGCTCAAAGAGTTGCTGGACCTGCACCAGCGGGGTGAGGTGCCGGAGCTGGATCGGGTGGTGATCGAGACGACCGGCCTCGCCGACCCCGCCCCCATCCTCTACACGGTCTTCTCGAACCCGGTCCTCCAGCACCACTTCGGCGTGGACCTGGTCATAACCACCGTGGACGCGGTGAACGGCGGGCTGCACCTGAGCCAAAGCCCCGAGTCGGTAAAGCAGGTAGCCTCGGCCGACAAGGTCGTCATCACCAAGACCGACCTCGCCGGGCCTGATGCGAGGGAGGATCTCGAAGCCCGCCTGCGCGCCATCAACCCCTCCGTTCGGGTGATCGAAGCTTCCTTCGGCGAGGTGGACGCGGGCACCCTGCTCGCCCCCGAGCCCTCGGCCGGCGGGCGGATCGCTCCTGCGGCAGCGGAGGAGCACGAGACCTCATCCACCCACACCGCCTCG
>JADDKG010000122.1 GCA_020253895.1 Rubrobacter sp. | reverse complement strand
CTGGTGGGCCTGAAGCCCACCTACGGCCGCGTCTCGCGCTACGGGCTTATAGCCTTCGCCTCCTCGCTGGACCAGATCGGGCCGATGACCCGCGACGTCCGCGACGCGGCGCTCCTTCTGCAGGCGATCGCCGGCCACGACCCTCGCGACTCCACCAGCGCCAACGTGGAGGTCCCGGACTACCTTTCCGCCCTGGGGGGCGGGGTCCGGGAGCTGCGGGTGGGGATCGTCCGCGAGCTCGTCGAGGCCGAGGGCGTGGAGCCGGAGGTGCGCGAGATCTCGCTGCGCACCGCCCGTGCGCTGGAGGAGGCCGGGGCGGAGGTGGGGGAGGTGAGCCTGCCGCACGCCGGCTACGGCCTTCCCGCCTACTACATCATCGCCCCGGCGGAGGTCTCCTCCAACCTGGCCCGCTACGACGGGGTCCGCTACGGGCTGCGGGTCCCCGCCGACGGGGTGCACGAGATGTACCGCCGCACCCGGGCGCAGGGCTTCGGCGACGAGGTGAAGCGGAGGATCATGCTCGGCACCTACGCCCTCTCCGCCGGCTACTACGAGGCCTACTACGGGCAGGCCCAGAAGGTGCGCACGAAGATCATCGAGGACTTCCGCAGCGCCTTCTCCCGCTACGACGTCCTCCTCTCCCCGACCTGCCCCACCACGGCCTTCGGCCTCGGCGAGAAGGTGGACGATCCCCTCGCCATGTACGCCAACGATATCTGCGCCGTCCCGGCAAGCCTCGCCGGTATCCCCGCCATCAGCATCCCCGGCGGCCTCTCGGCCGGTCTGCCCGTCGGGGTGCAGCTCATGGGTGACTACTTCTCCGAGCCCACCCTGCTGCGCGCCGCCCGCGCCGCCGAGCAGGCCTCCGGCTTCCGCTTCCAGCTCAAGCCCTGAGAAGATCGCCGCTGTTGACTGGCCGTCGGCAGCGGCTTAAACTTCGGGAAAACGATTTCACGGGGGTGAGGACCGGCCGATGAAGATGCGGGACGTGGCCCGGCGGGCGGGGGTCTCTCCGGCGACGGTATCGCGGGTGCTCAACGGGGTACCGACGGTAGGGGAGGAGCACCGCCGGCGGGTGCTGCGGGCGATCGAGGAGCTCGGGTACCGGCCCAACCGGCTGGCGAGCAACCTCCGGCGCCAGAAGGCCGAGATGATCGGGGTGGTCGTCTCGGACATCGAGAACCCCCACTTCACGGAGATGGTGCGGGCGGTGGAGGATGCGGCCTACCGCCGGGGGTACAGGGTCCTGCTGTGCAACACCGACGAGACGCCGCAGAAGCAGAGGGCTTACCTGGAGGTGCTGGCGGCCGAGCGGGTGCTGGGGGTCATCCTCTCGCCCTCGGACCCGGAGGATGGGGGGATAGGGGAGCTTCTGGACCTGAAGATCCCGGTGGTGGCCTTTGACCGGACGGTCGCCGACCCGCGGGCGGACGCGGTGGTGGTGGACAACGCCGGCGGGGTGCGGCTGGCGACCCGGCGGCTCATCTCTGCCGGGCACGAGCGTGTGGGGTTCATCAGCGGCTCGGAGGGGATAGAGACCGGGAGCGGGCGGCTGGCCGGCTACCGGGAGGCGATGCTCGAGGCGGGTCTAAAGCCGCGGGTGGCGCACGGGGGCTTCAGGATAGAGGGCGGCCGGGAGGCCACGCGGCGGCTGCTCGCCGGAGGGGAGGGGCTCACCGCCCTCATCGTCGGCAACAACCTCATGACCATCGGGGCGCTCAAGGCGCTGCGCGAGATGGGGGTGCGGGTTCCGGAAGATCTTGCGCTCATCGCGGTGGACGATCCCTTTTGGGCGGAGCTCGTGGAGCCGCCGCTCACCACGCTGGCCCAGCCGGTGCGCCGGATGGCCGGTCGCGCCATGGAGATGATGCTGGAGAGGATCTCGGGCGAGAGGAGCGAGCCCCGCAGATCGGTCTTCCCGTTCGAGCTGCGGGTCCGGGGCTCTTGCGGGACCGCCTGAGAAACCGAGATGAGGGAGGAGAGGAAGTGGCGAGGATAGGCATCCTGACCATGTCCGACGGCAGGGACTTTGTCCACCGGGATCTGGAGGGGTTCTGCAAGAAGAGCGAGGAGCGGCTTGCCGGGGCGCTGGAGGGGGCCGGGCACGAGGTCGTGCGCGCCCGGGAGGTGGTCTGGACAAACCGGCTCGCCGTGAGCGAGGCCCGGAGGGTGGCCGACGGGCGGCCGGACCTCACCGTCTTCAACTACCCGGTGTGGGCCTTCCCGCACTTCACCATGCTCGCCGCCAAGGAGACCCCGGGGGCGCTGCTGCTCTTCTCCAACGTAGACCCCCGGTACCCGGGGATGGTCGGGATGCTCGCCGCGGCAGGGGCCCTGGACCAGGTGGGGCGGGTCTACGGGCGGGCCTGGGGGGACATCTCCGAGCCCGGCGTGCTCGGCAGGGTGGGGGCCTATGCCGCCGCCGCGGGCGCGGTCAACGGGCTGCGGGGCAGCACCTTCGGGAGGATAGGCGGCAGGCCCATGGGCATGTACACCGCCGTCTCCAACCCCGACCAGTGGATGGAGAAGTTTGGGG
>JADDKG010000121.1 GCA_020253895.1 Rubrobacter sp. | reverse complement strand
GCTCTTCCGATCTGAACACCGGCACGCCGTCGTCCGTGCCGAGGCTCAGGTGTATGTGGCAGGAGTTACCATCTCGCTCGTTGAACTTTGGCATGAAGGTTATCGAGCAACCTTCCTGGGCCGCTATCTCCTTGGCCCCGTTCTTGTAGATGGAATGCCCGTCGGCAGCGGCGAGGGCCTCATCGTACCTGAAGTTGATCTCGCACTGACCGAAGTTGCACTCGCCTTTGGCACTCTCAACCCGTAGACCTGCTCCGGCCATGGAGTTTCGGATACGCCTCAGTAGTGGCTCTACCTTAGAAGTCCCCAGCAGCGAGTAGTCGATGTTGTACAGGCTGGCCGGCTCGAGATCCCTGTAACCCTTGCGCCAGGCATCCTCGTAGGTGTCCCGAAAAACGATAAACTCCAGTTCCGTGCCAGCGAACGCCTTGAGCCCGAGGCCAGCGAGCCTTTCGAGCTGGCGACGCAGGATCTGCCGTGGCGAGGCGGCCACCGGCGAGCCGTCTTCCCACGCTAGGTCGCAGATCACAAGCGCGGTCCCCTCCAGCCAGGGCACGACCCTCAATGTGGAGAGGTCGGGCTTAAAGACAAAGTCCCCGTAACCCCGTTCCCAGGAACTCATCGCGTAGCCGCCCACGGTGCTCATGTCTACGTCCACGGCTAGTTGATAGCTGCATCCCTCGGCGCCGTGCTCAACCACTTCACCCAGAAAGTGTTCGGCGGTGAGCCGCTTGCCCTGCAGGCGTCCCTGCATGTCGGTCATGGCCAGAAGCACGGTGTCTATGTCGCGAGCATCGACCGCAGCGCGCAATTCCTCTAGACTAAGGTGCCCAGATTTTTGCTTCGTATCCATTCTCCTCCTCAGGGAGAGTTGTTTATCACCACGATAATCCTGGACTACTGTCGAAGGAGTTGTTAACTCTCCTCGTCGGGGGTCGATGTGAGCTCCCCTCGCTCCAGAAGCACCAAGTCCTCCTCGCCTACTTCACGCACGGGACCCGTATACCACTTCCGGGCCGACAGCAACCACCAGCAACCTATAGCCAACAGCACACCACCAAAAGTAAGCGGGGTATAGTTGGCGGAGGTCCAGCTGAATTCCTGGGAAAACCATACTCCGGCTTTGGACGTGGGAAGCATGAACAAGATGGAGATAAAGCCAATCCAACAGAAGGAGAGGGGGCAAATCCAGCGGTAGTGCCCGCCTGTGTTCCAAGGGCCGCACTCAAACCTTTCCCCCATTCTCCAGCGCAAGAAGATCGGAATGGCAAATGACACATAGAGGCCGATCACCGCTACTGACGTACCCACAGCATAGCCAATTGCCCCATTGGCCAGCGTCGGTATCATCAAGGCCCAAGCAAACACCGCACAAAAGATGACGGCATTACCCGGTACATGATTACGCTGCCAGATCTTCCTCCACAGACGCTTGCCAGGGACAGCTCCGTCACGTGAGAAAGCAAAAAGCATGCGTGACGCCGACGCAAGGGCCGCGTTGCCGCAGAAAAACTGGGCTACGCATGCTATGAAGAGGAGAAACCCAGCCCATCGGGAACCCAATGCCTGCTCCCAAATGTACGGAAGCGCATTGCCTCCTGCATCCAGCACGCCTTGAATATTTGCAGGCACCGCAAAGGTAACCGCAACGAGGAGGATAAAGCCAAAGATAACCGACAACACGATAGACGATACAATGCCGATGGCGGCGCTGCGTGCGGCATGGCGCGTCTCTTCCGCGAGATGAGCAGAGGCGTCAAAGCCTGTAATCGTGTACTGTGCCATCAACAGCCCGAGTGCGAATACAAACCAAAACCAAGGATCCGAAAAATCTTTGCCGGGGAAACCTGTGGCATTGATTGTTCCTCCAAAGACGAAGCTGGCAGGCTGATGATACTCAGGCACGAAGATCAGCGCCGCCACGATCACCACAACACCCACCATATGCCACACGGCTGAGATCGAGTTCAGCATCCCCAAGATCCATACTTTGTTGAGGTTGATCAAGAGATGCAGCACAACGATCACCGTGAAAATGGTGAACGTAGTTCCATGCGAGATACTCAGGCCAAACCAGATGTTCAGCAGGTAGTTCCAGAAGATCGCTGCACCCATATCGATGGCCGACGTGACAGCGATGACCCCGATCAGGTTGATCCATCCTGTGAACCAGCCCCAGACTGGGCCACCGAGCTTGGCTGCCCAAAAGTACATAGAACCCGCAGTTGGCATTGAAGATGCGATCTCTCCCAACGCTATGCCGACAAACGTGACCATAACGCCGACCAGCAACCAGCCCCAGGTAATGGCCACAGGACCACCGCTGGAAAAAGCGATGAAATAGGAGGTCAGGCACCCGGCAAGGATTGAGATGATGGTAAACGAAATCGCGAAATTGGAGAATGCTCCCATCCCGCGCTCAAATACCTGCCGGTATCCGAGCCTTGCAAGCTCCCTGGCGTCTCGATCAAGCGATGCACGCCGGGCATCCTCTTCGACACCACGAACTTCCTGCCTCTCCTTCTCTTCCATCACTCCTCCTTTCCCAACAACGACACGCTCATCCCGCGCCGTCTCCCTTCTACCGAACCGCTAACCCTTAAGCTTGCCGTTCGATGACCGCACAGCCTAACAGCGACCAATTGGTATGTCAAGCATATGAATTAGTTATCAGCGCGTATGTGATTGTAAGAGCGCTAAACACATTACCAACAAACCGGGTTGCTATAATTTTGTTTGCGGCTTCTTATAGACTTTCCTTGAAAACCCTCTTATAACCTCCCAAGAACAAGGAGGCTGAGATGACATCAGAGCCAAAGCCAGACACCGGTTACTTCGGACGTCTCAGCAAGCATCTTCTCTACGTAGAAGTAGAGCGTCAGATAGAGGATCTGCTGGTCCGAAAACGATATCGAGTGGGCGACCGGATTCCTCCGGAGGCAGAGCTGGTAGAGAGCCTGGGGGTCTCCAGGGCTACGGTGCGGGCCGGCCTTGGGAGGCTCGTGGAGCGGGGGTTGCTTGAGCGGCGTCAGGGGAGCGGCACTTTTCTGGTGCGTCCGCCCGAGGGGGTGAGGCTGCGCAACGGCCTGGAGAGGCTGGAGACATACACCGTTCACGCCAAGCGGCTGGGGCTGGAGCTCGGGAGCAGGGATCTCAAGATCGAGCGCGTCGCTGCGGGCCTCGAGGAGGCCGCAGCCCTGGAGATCCCGGAGGGCACCCAGCTGGCGCGGGTAGAGCGGGTACTCCTGGTAAACGGCGAGCCGGCGGCGTGGATGGTAGACGTCGTGCCCGAGGAGATAATGACCGCCGGGGAGATCCTGGAGGGGTTCGACCCGAACGCCATGCTGCTGGACCTTCTCGTCTCGAGGGGGGTACCCATAACCTTCAGCAAGCTTCTCATAGATGCAGAGCTGGTATCTTCAGAGGATCAGGTTGGGAAAGCACTCAAGCTCAGCGCTCCCTCCGCCGCGCTCTCCCTCACCGAGATCATGTACCTTGAAAACGGCCGGCCCGTACAATGGTCGCGCAACATATTTTTGCCGGGGCACCTGGATCTGCATGTGATAAGAGAGCTCTACGAGGTACACAAGCTCTCCTGAGCAGCCCGAGGGGGACTTCATCTATGGCCGAGATCAGCTGGGAGGATTTCCAGAAGGTGGACATAAGGGTGGGGCGCGTCATCGCCGCCGAGCCGTTTCCGGAAGCGCGCAAGCCCTCCATAAAGCTCACGGTGGACTTCGGCCCGGAGATAGGCAAAAAGCGGTCGAGCGCCCAGATCACCGCGCACTACACGCCGGAGCGGCTCGTCGGGCGGCAGGTGCTCGCCGTGGTGAACTTCCCTCCCAAGCGGATAGCGGGCTTCGAGAGCGAGGTGCTGGTGCTGGGGGTCCCGGACGAGGAGGGCGAGGTGGTGCTCGTCGGCCCGGACCGCGAGGTGGAGCCCGGGGCCCGGCTGTTCTGAAGGTGGCGCGGCGGGCCTCCTGCCGGTAGTATCCCTCTTGCAGGCGCGCGAGGAGGTGTTGGGGCGGTGGGCAACGGCACGAACCTGGAACAGTTTGCGGAGGTGGCCTCCACGGGGAGGTTCACCCTGCAGAACTCCTCGATGCTCAAGGTCCGGCTCGAGGGAGACGAGGTGCAGGCCCTCCTGGGCTCGATGGTGGCCTACCAGGGGGACATACGCTTTGAGTACAAGGGCGGCGGGCTGGGGAGGCTCTTCAAGCGGGCGCTAACCGGGGAGGGCGTGCGGCTCATGGCCTGCCGCGGCACGGGGGACCTCTTCCTCGCCCACGACAAGCGGAAGATCATGATCATAGACCTCGACGGTGAGCAGATGACGGTGAACGGGGACAACGTGCTGGCCTTCGAGCCGGGCATAGACTGGGACATCCGGAGGGTCGAGGGCGCGGGGAGGCTGGCCGGCGGCCTGTTCAACGTCGTGCTGGAGGGACGCGGCCAGGTGGCCGTCACCTCGGACGGGGAGCCCGTGCTGCTGGACACCAACACCCCGACCTTCGCGGACCCGGACTCGGTCGTGGCCTGGAGCGGCGGGGTGCGCACCCGGATAAAGAGCGACGTCTCCTTCAAGACCTTCCTCGGCCGCGGGAGCGGGGAGACCTTCCAGATAGCCTTCGAAGGACCGGGGTGGGTGCTGGTGCAGCCCTCGGAGGGGCCGGTGGTCCCACCGCACTCCCACGGCTCCTCGGGAGGAGGGGGCGTGGAGCTGGACTTCGGCGACTAGCACCGCTTTTGGCCGGCGCCCTGGCGGGGTACGTATCCCTCCCGTAAACCGGCACACGCAAAAGAGGCGGGAGGTGCGGGCCTTGGTCGAGGTAGGCTACACGCTGATGTGCGAGCAGCGGGGACCCCGGAAGCTCGTCGGGGACGCGGTGGCGG
>JADDKG010000120.1 GCA_020253895.1 Rubrobacter sp. | reverse complement strand
TGCTCTCCCGCTACGGATCTGTAGGTCTTGAGGAGGATGGTCCAGACAGGACCCTGGAGCGTTTTGCAGGGGAGAGAGATGTGCCGGTGGAGAAGGTGATTGGCGAGCTCAGGCGGGTTGCCGAGGTATCTTTGGGAGAGCCGCCACCGGAGAGTTTTTCAGCTCTGCTCGGCGTGCACGAGTGGGTAGACGAACTCTTTCTCGCCCATCAGGAGGCTTTGCTTGAGCAGGATTTCGGGCTCGCCATGGAGCTGCTGGAGCGGGTATATGAGGGCCAGCGGCAGCACATCAGGGTCGAGGAGGAGATCTTGTTACCCGTGTATGCCCGGGCGGGTAGAATCCCGGGCGGAGATCCAAAGCTCTATTTGAACGAGCACAGAAAGATGATCCGGCTGCTCGAGGACTTCAGGAAGACTATACCCCTTCTTGAAAGAAAGGCTCCCGGGGAGCGACGTCGGGAGATTATAGAGCTGTTCGACAAAGGCTACTGGTACAAGCGGCTCCATGAGCACCACGACAACAGGGAGAAGAACATCCTCTACCCGGCATTGGACAAGGTAACGGACGTGCAGGAGCGCAGAAAGCTTATCCGGAGATGTCTGCCCTGAGGACCACCGAGGCTACTCGACGGAGAAGCTCAGTCGGCTTCACACATTGCTTCCACCAGCGGTCGTAGGCAGCATACCATTGGTGGACCTTTCTTCGCGTCAGAGGCCACGCCGAGCTGCACGACCGCCCGCGCTCGGGAGAGCTGCTGGAGACGAGGAACGGCAGATACCGCTGAATATGGCGCGTGGAGGTGTGCAGCAACGCTAACCCCCGGCGGATTCAACCCACGGGACCACCAGAATCGGGCGCACGTCACACGTCGCCGAAAGGAAAAAGTTCCAGCCTACTCCCGGCGAGTTACCGGGACTAGGGATCCCCCAGAGCACCGAGCTCGATGTGATGACCGCCTTAAGCCGGCGCAGTTTCAGCAGCCAAGCGGCTATGTAGCCCTCAACGGATCCAGCGCTGACCACAGGATCGTCTCGCGGGTCTGGCTCAGCTGCTCACTCAGCACTCTCAGCAGAGCATGCTACAGGCGGATAGCACTCCAGAAACGCCCGCACGTCGGCAGCGTATCCGCTAGCAGACAGCAGATTTGATCCCCTGCTGTACATAGCCGCGCTCTCTATAACACGCGGTACACCTCGGTCGGCTACGAATCGCCGTGCTCCACAAGAGCAGCACCCCCGGCACACGGTTGCTCAAGTTACCACCCTTGGGCAATAAAGGAGCCATTAACCGCTTGTATGTAAAACAGCCTGCAACCCCTGTTTGCCCACGACAGCCCCTGCCATCTTCTGGGTGGGCATTTATTTCCCAGCAACCGAACCTTTATCCCCGCCCGGGAAGATAGCCTGCAGTATCTTATCTGCCTGAAGCGACTCCACCACCTCCGGGAACCAGGTCAGGGTGCCGTCGCTCTGCACGAGCGCGACCGCGGCCTTACCCTCCGGGACCCCGTACATTCCGGAGACCCAGT
This sequence comes from Rubrobacter sp., assembly GCA_020253895.1. GTDB lineage: Bacteria > Actinomycetota > Rubrobacteria > Rubrobacterales > Rubrobacteraceae > Rubrobacter_B. Next base: position 5,372 of record JADDKG010000120.1, on the reverse strand, counting down.
TCGTCTCGTCCCACAGCACGTAGTAGGGGAGCTGGAGCCGCTCCCGCAGCTCCTTCACCTGCTCCATCGACTCGGCCCGGACGACGGCCGCCACCGTTGCGGTCACCGTGGGTCCCATGCGGATATACGCCTCGCCGCTGGCCCTGCTCTTCTCTCTGGCGCGGAACCGGTTGGCGACGGCGGCGCGCTGGAACTCGTCCTTGTGCTCCTTCAGGAGCTCCAGAAGCCCGTGCGCCTCCTCCCCGGCGTCCACGAAGGCGAGTATAACCGGGCCATGCGCCGTCCTTATGTCCAGCCGGAACACGCCCCCCTGGGCCGAGGAGAGCTGGAAGTTCGGGGCCTTCTCCCCGGAACGCAAACGTACGGTAACCGATCCGTTCTTCCTGAAAAGCGCCATGCTACCCCTATCCTACCCTATCCGTAGAGCCCGTTCTCGCGGTGGTGAGGACGGCGCGGTTCCTCCCGGTGTCCCAGATGCGGGAACCCTACAGCCGCAAGGCGAACCGAGGCCTTCTCCTCCGTGGGCGCGCCACCGTCCATTTACCCACATTTTTCGAAACGGTCAATGGCCATGTATTTTTGTGATAGTCTAGTTTGGCGGTCGGAGACGGCGCAAGAGCATAAAGATCACAAGCACCGGGGGCGGTTTCGGGAATGGGCCTCCGGTCTTCCAGGAGCGAGGAGAGGCGAAAGGGCCCAAGAGGGTTCCAGCCGGAGTGAAGGCACAGGAAGAGAGAGCGCGGAGAATGGAGAAGGGTTTGTAACATGCCTCAACTGGGACAGGGAATCCTGAAGGGGTTGGGGATCACCCTCAAGCACCTCTTCGAGGGTAAGATCACACGCCAGTACCCCGAGTACAAGCGGGAGCTGCCCGAGCGGACGCGCGGGCTGCTGACCGTGGACATGGACCGGTGCATCTCCTGCCTGCAGTGCATGAGGGTCTGCCCGGACCACTGCATCTCCATCGAGCAGGACAGGCGCGACGCAGACGGCTCGGGCAAACCGAGGCCCTACTCGGTGGGCTTCGTCATCGACGACTCGCGGTGCATGTACTGCGCGCTGTGCGTCGAGGTCTGCCCGGTCAACTGCATCTACCACACCGAGGAGTTCGAGATACAGGCGTACAACCGGCTCGACCTCGCCCGGCAGTTCGGTGAGCGGGCCGTGGACCCGACCCGGGACCCCAAGCCCACGGTCGAGATACCGTTCTCGACGGCGGGCAGGAAGCCCCCCATCAAGGAGAAGAAGAAGCCCACCGGGAAGAAGGCCCCCGCCACCGTAGGGCGCCACATATTCGGGAAGGATCCGGAGAGGTAAGGGCGTATTCCGTTCGCTGCCGCTCTGCAGGTTCTACCGACGGGCCGTCCCCCGGACACGGGTGCGGGGTTGATCCCCCGGCCGGCTCCCCCGAGCCTCCCGAAGCTGGGGCCAGCGTTCAGCTGTGCCCTCAGGCCCGAGACGGTCACCCCCGCCCGGCCGCACCACATCCGGAGGGCGTATCCGTTAACATAGACCCGGCTGAGCGATGAGGAGGCCGAGATACAAAAACGGAGCGCCCGGGCCCGCAGGGCGCCACCGTACGGGTCGAGGGGGCCGGAGGGCGGAGGAGGTGTCCATCCTCCAAACCGAAAACCCTCCGCCGCTACCCGCCCGGCGGGTCCTGCAGCAGGCGGATGGTGGCGTGATCCGGGTCAACGGTCGGCGCCGGACCAGGGAATATAATGATCGAATGAGTAATAGTCATTGAGAGACGGCTCCGAAAGGAGGCAGCAGGGTGGCCTACGTTATAACCGAGGCGTGTATCGGGACCAAGAACACCGCGTGCGTAGCCGTGTGCCCGGTGGACTGCATCTACGACGCGGGAGACCAGTACGTCATCAACCCTGAGGAGTGCATCGACTGCTCCATGTGCATGCCCCAGTGCCCGGTCGAGGCGATCTACCCCGGGGACGAGGTGCCGGAGGAGATGCAGGAGTACGTAACCAAGGCTGCCGAGCTCGACTTCTCGAAGCTCGCGCCGGGCTGGGGAGTCAACTAGGCGACTATAGTGGAAGGTTGGCGGATATGGTCGAGATGCGGAAGCGGAGCCTGGAGGAAGTAAAGGCCCTCAGCCGCGAGGAAGCGGTAGAGATCATGCAACACGCCGGCATAGTCGGTGCGGGGGGAGGTGGGTTCCCGACCTACTTCAAGTACAAGCGTCCTCTGCCGCACCTGATCGTCAACGCCACTGAGAGCGAGCCCGGGTACTGGGGAGACAAGCTGCTGCACAAGATATACCTCAAGGAGTTCCTCGAGCTCTTTGAGGCCATGAAGGCGATCTTCGAGTTCGAGCAGATCAGCCTGGGCGTCCACGAGAAGGACCGGGAGTGGTACGCCGAGTATCAGGAGCACGCCGACGACGGCGTCTACGACGTGCGGTACGTGCCGGACACCTACGCTCTGGGCGAGGAGAAGACCCTCGTCAAGCACAGCACGGACAAGAGGGTCCCCCGGTTCACCAACAACCCGGACGGGTCGCGACGGCCGGGGATGCCGCCGGACGTGGGCATCGTGGTCAACAACTCGGAGACGTTGCTCAACGTCTACCGGGCGCTCTTCCTGGGGAAGCCTGTGACGACCGTGTTCTTCACCGTCTTTGGGATGGAGAAGCACATCATGGACCTCAAGGCCTACGAGGCCCCGGTGGGGACCACGGTCAGGGAGATCCTGGAGATCTCCGGTATAGACGTGGAAGAGAAGATAGTGGGTGCCAGCAACGTCGTCGGAGATGGCGGAGGCTCCGAGCGCTACGTGGTCGCCGACGGTGGGCCGTACATCAACGACATCCTCGACGGCCGGGCCGTAAAGAACGGCGAGGCCTACATCCGGCGCACGACGAACTCGCTGCTGCTGATCCCCGAGGGCCGGCAGAGCAAGGAGTACGCTCCCGACATAAAGACCTACCCCCCCAAGGATGGGTTCGTCTCCCTGGTCGGGAAGGTCTCCAGTGTCCGGGTGCCCCTCGCCGGCGGCGTGCTGACCCCCGCTACCCCCATCGTCTCGGAGGGTGATGAGGTGGAGTACGAGCAGAAGATAGCCGAGCCGGCCGAGAGGGGCTTCTCGATCGGGGTCTGGGCGAGCATGTCCGGGACCGTCTCCTCGGTCGGCGGCGGCGTGATCGCCATCTCCGGCACCGCCAGGGACGGGGAGGAGACGCGAAGCCCAGAGGCCCGGCAGAAGCAGTACGCCTGAGATCCCGGGAACCCGCCCCTTCAAATACTCTCGCAAAAACGGTAATATTACGGAACCGTTCACGGGAAGGGAGGCGGAGGATGTCGGGGAGGCCGCTTCACGGCTGGGAGCAGCGCCTGCGCGGCAGGCTGCAGAGGTTCGATCTCGAGGCCGAGGCGAAAAATCTCCGGGAGGAGAGGGCCTGGCAGGAAGGCCGGAGGAACGCCATAACCCTGCGCAAGGGCGAGGGGATGAACGTGGTGCTTTTGGTGATGAAGCAGGGGGACCGGCTCGAAGAGCACGCCGCGCCCGGCCCTATCAGCCTGAGCGTCCGGGAGGGGCGCATCCGCTTCATCGCGGGCGAAGAGGTGGCTGAGGCGGGGCCGGAGAGCCTGCTCACCTGCGAGGCAGGGCTCCGTCATACGGTAGAGGCCTTGAGCGACGCGGTCTGCGTGCTCACCATCGCGGCGCCGGCCGGCGGCGCCTAGCCAGAATACGGTGCGAAGCTGGGATTGGAGAGGAGGTTGTGAAGACACCCTCCTCTCCGGGAAAGCCATCAAGGGATGCGGCGCTGCTGCATAGCAGAGCGGTACTCGCGCATCTCCTCTAGAAGCTCATCCCAGCTCTTCTCAGGAGACTCGAGCCGGTTGCCGTACAGGGAGAGCTTGTGCACAAACTCGTGCAGCGCGCTCTTTGTCTCCGAGATGCAGCGCGGGTCGGCAACCACGAGCACCTCCCACTCCTCAAGCTCCTTTATGTTGTTTATGGCCTCCTTAAGGGCCGGCTTGTGGTAGAGGAGGTGGCCCGGGGCCTCTATGTCCTCGTAGGTTGCCACCAGCTTGTAGCCACTTTCTCTGGCGTAGCGCTCTATGGTGCTGCGCTGCTCCTCGAGGGGGGGAAGGTCCGAGGAGCTCTCCGTCCTAACGTAGCCTGCAGCCCTGACCTCCATCACCGCCGCATGATATCACGGGGTGTGTCTGTGGTATGATCTAGGACGCGCAAGCCACCGGCGAGCGCGGCGGGACGTGGCGCAGTCTGGTAGCGCACTCGGCTGGGGGCCGAGTGGTCGCCGGTTCAAATCCGGCCGTCCCGACTCACTACGTGTGCCGGGGAGATCCTCCCACGGTGGGCTTCCCGGCCGGTGCGTGGAGGCTGGCTGGAAAGGCTGTGTAAGAGGGTTTTGGACACCATCTATCTGGTAATCGGCATCCTGGGGTTCTTCCTGGTCATGGCGCTCGCCTTCTTCGGCAGCTTCGTCCTGCTCGATTTTCTGTGGGGCCGGTCCGGCGGGGACCCGTAGCGGCCCGCCCGGTCGCCGCTGCCGGAGGGGAGCCTGGGGAGGTGGGGGAACCGTGATCCCCGCGCTCGACGCGCTGCGGGTGGTGGCGCTGGACAGGCTGGCGCTCCACGAGGACCACGACGCCGCCCGTCTGGAGCGCCTCCGGGCCCGGATCGCCGCGGAGGGCGTCCAGCTAAACCCGGTCATAGTCTCGCCCTGCAACGGGCGGCTCCTGGTGCTCGATGGGGCCCACCGCTTCCGGGCCCTCGCCGAGCTCGGCTGCCGCCTGATACTCGTGCAGGTCGTACGGCTCCCCGGCAGGGTGGAGGGCTGGCAGCACCTCTTGCGCGGTCTTTCGCCCTCCGTCCTGCGCGGCTCTTCCGAGCTTGCGGTCTCCGAGGACTCGGCCCCGGAGGCGCTGGCGGAGGTGGTGTTCGCCGGGGCGGGGCCGCTGCGCATCCTGCCCCGGGGAGATGGTCTACGGGGCAAGGTGCGGGCGCTCCACGCCCTGCAGGGGCTCTACCCCGCGGGGGTTTCCGTCCGGCGGGTGGAGCCCGAGGGACGGGTGACGCCCGGCGAGGGCGAGGCGCTCGTCAGGTACCGGTCCTTCAGCCCCGGGGAGCTTCTCGAGGTCGTCGCCGCCGGCGAGGTGCTTCCCGCGGGCATCACCCGCTTCCGGATCCCGGAGCGGGTGCTCGGGGTCCGCTACCCGCTGGAGAAGCTCGTGGAGGGGGATCCGGAGGAGCGCACCTCCGGGCTCAGGGAGCTCGTGCGCCGGCGCTGGGAGGAGAACCGGGTGCGATACTACCGCGAGCCGGTGATACTCTTTGAGTAGCCCCTGCACGCCGAAGAAATTCAAAACCCGGATGCCATGTGCTACGCT
>JADDKG010000012.1 GCA_020253895.1 Rubrobacter sp. | reverse complement strand
CGCCGTAGACCCGCTCCAGAACCCGGGCCAGTTCCCCCTCCCCGCAGACGAGCACGATCCCCCCGACGCTCGCCGCCCGGCGGGTGACCCGCTGTGCTATGCCGCAGAGCTTCATCCCCTCGCGCCAGCCCCCGGACCTGATGCTGTGGTCCCCGGGGCAGAACTCGTCCCGCACCTCCCCCACCTCGGCCCGGATCCCAAGCCGCAAGAAGGCCGCGAGCACCAGCTCCGCCGCCTCGTCGTAGCGCTCTCGGAAACCGCCGCGCACGCTCCCCGCATCCTACTCCTGCGGGCGGATCACGGAGAACCCGAAGGTGCCCGGCCCGGCGGCTATGGCCCCGCCGCCCGCCCCGCGGACGAGCACCGGGTAGCCCATCTCCTCCGCCGCCCGGACCGCGGCGGCGAACCCCGCCCGGCGGGTGTCCCTGCGGGTCACCCCTACGTGGCGCACCGAGGGGGTGATGGAGATCGTGGGGGGCCGCTCGCCCGCTGCCACCTGCTCGAAGAGCGTGCGGGAGTAGCCGTAGGCGGTCGCCGCGTCGGGGAACCGCCCGGGCAGGAGAAGCTCCATCCCCGCTAGAGCCACCCCCGGCGCCTGAAGAGCCCGTAGAGGACCCCGGAGACGAGGAGCATCAGCGCCAGCGCGAACGGGTATCCCAGGGCCCAGTGCAGCTCCGGCATCCGGTCGAAGTTCATCCCGTAGATCCCGGCTATCACCGTGGGGGCGAAGAGGATGGCGGCCCAGGCGCTGATCCGCTTCACCTCGTCGTTCTGCTCCACGCTGACCAGCGTGAGGTTGACGTTGAGGATGTTGGAGATGAGCTCCCTGAAGCCCTCTATCTGCTCGTTGGTCCGGATGGCGTGGTCGTGGACGTCGCGCATGTAGCGCTTGAGCTCCACGTCCAGCGGCGGGCCCCCGTCGGCGAGCATCCGCTCCAGCACCCCGGAGAGCGGTCTCGTCGCCCGGTGGAACTCCACCACCTCGCGGGAGAGCTCGTAGATCCGGCGGGACACGTGCGGGCTGCCGCCGAAGACCTCGGTCTCTATCTCGTCGATGTCGTTCTCCAGCCCGTCGACGACCGGCCCGTAGTCGTCGACCACCCTGTCCATTATGGCGTAGAGGATGGCGGCCGGTCCCCGGCGCAGCAGCTCGGGGTCAGCCTCCAGCCGCTCGCGCACCCCACGCAGGGCGGAGGCCTCCCCGTGGCGGACGGTGACCACGAAGTCCTCCCCGACGAAGACGTGGATCTCGCCGAACTCCACGGTCTCGGTCTCGTCCACGTAGCGGGCGGTCTTGAGCACCACGAAGTAGGTGTCCCCGTACTTCTCGAGCTTGGGCCGCTGGTGGGCGTGCACGGCGTCCTCGACCGCCAGAGGGTGCAGCCCGAACTCCCCGGCCACGGAGGAGAACTCCTCCTCGTCGGGCTCGTAGAGCCCGATCCAGGCCATCCCCCGCTGGCGGCGGCAGGCGCCGTAGGTGTCCTCCACGGAACCGGGGACCTCCGCCCGGCGCCCGTCCACGTATATGGCGCGGTTCACGATCACGCGCCAAATGATATCCCGTTCCGGGCATCAGGAGCGGGCCCCGCCCCGCTACCGGCCCACGACCAGCACGGCCGACCCGGTGAGCCTTCCCGAGCGAAGGTCCTCCAGCGCTTGGTTGGCCCCCTCGAGCGGGTAGGGCCTGACCTCGGTGCGCACCGGGACCCTGGGGGCAAGCGCGAGGAACTCCTCGCCGTCCCTCCGGGTGAGGTTGGCAACCGAGCGCAGCTGCCTCTCTCCCCACAGGAGCTCGTAGGGGAAGGAGGGGATGTCGCTCATGTGGATGCCCGCGCAGACCACCGTCCCGCCTCGGGCCACCGCCCGGAGCGCGAGCGGCACGAGCGCCCCCACGGGGGCGAAGATGATGGCGGCGTCGAGCTCCTCGGGCGGCATCTGCCCCGAGCCCCCGGCCCACTCCGCACCGAGCCGGCGGGCGAACCCCTGCGCCTGCTCGTCCCCGTCCCGGGTGAAGGCGAAGACCCGCCGCCCCTGGTGCCGGGCGACCTGGGTGATGATGTGTGCTGAGGACCCGAACCCGTAGAGCCCCAGCCGACCGGCGTCGCCCGCCATCCTGAGAGCCCGGTAGCCGATGAGGCCCGCGCACAGCAGCGGCGCGGCCTGGAGGTCGGGGTACCCCTCGGGAACCGGGAAGCAGTACCGGGCGTCGGCCCGGGCGTACTCGGCGAAGCCGCCGTCGATCTGGTAGCCCGTGAAGCGGGCCTCCGCGCAGAGGTTCTCCCTCCCGGAGCGGCAGTAGCGGCACCTTCCGCAGGTCCACCCCAGCCAGGGGATACCGACCCGGTCGCCGGGGGCGAAGCGCTCCACCCTCTCCCCGACCCTCTCTACGGTGCCGACGATCTGGTGCCCGGGGACGAGCGGGAGCTTCGGCTCCTTGAGCTCGCCGTCCACCACGTGCAGGTCGGTCCGGCAGACGGCGCAGGCCCGGACCCGGACGAGCACCTCGCCGGGCCCGGGCTCGGGGACGGGGAGCTCGGCAGGGCGGAGCCCCCCACCGGGAGCCTCGAGCACCATCGCGCGCATCTTCTCCTGGGTCATCCGGCGGTCATTCTAGCAACCCGAGAGGCGTGCTAGAATGCGCCGTTTGCGCGGGGAGGCGCTCCTCGCGGAGCACAGGAACAAAGGCCCGCAGGAAGACACAGAGGAGAGCGTGAGTCTGAAGATGGAGCAGCGAGGGAAGGTTCTCATAACCGGAGGGGCGGGGTTTCTGGGGATAAACCTCGTCCGGCACCTGCTGAAGAAGGGCTACGCGGTGGCCTCGCTCGACATCGCGGAGTTTGACTACCCGGAGCGGGACAGGGTCGAGGTAATAAGGGGCGACATCCGCGACCGGGCGCTCGTGGAGCGGGCGATGGAGGGCGTGGACTTCGTGGTGCACGCGGCGGCGGCGCTGCCGCTGTACAAGCCGGAGGACATCTACACCACGGACGTGGAGGGCACCCGGAACGTGCTGGAGGCGGCCCTGGAGCGCGGCGTCCGGCGGGTCGTGCACATCTCCTCCACCGCGGTCTACGGCATCCCGGACCACCATCCCATCTACGAGACCGACCGGCTGGAGGGCGTGGGCCCCTACGGGCAGGCCAAGATCCAGGCGGAGATGATCTGCCTCGAGTACCGGGCGAAGGGGCTGGTGGTGCCGATCCTGCGCCCCAAGTCGTTCGTGGGGCCGGAGCGCCTGGGGGTCTTCGCCCTGCTCTACGACTGGGCCCACACCGGGCACAACTTCCCCGTGCTG
>JADDKG010000119.1 GCA_020253895.1 Rubrobacter sp. | reverse complement strand
CATCCCGCCGGATGCGGGCCACATCGTCAACAACTCCGAGACGCTCTTCAACATCTACCGGGCGCTCTTTCTGGGCAAGCCGGTGACCACCAAGTACCTGCAGGTCTTCGGGCCGGAGCTTCCGCTCAAGGTCTACGAGGTCCCGATAGGGGCCTCCGCGACGGAAGTGCTGGGGTTCGCCGGGGTAGACGTTGAGGCTAACGCCGGCAAGCTCTCCGTGATCGACGGCGGCCCGTACCTGAACGAGATGGGCATCGAGGCCCTGGGCGAGGGCGACTGCTACGTCCGGCGCACCACCAACGGGCTGCTGGTCATCCCGAGGGGGGTGCCCAGCAAGGAGTACGCGGGCATAAAGACCAGAGCTCCCGAGGAGGGTATCGTCTCGCTCGTGGGCAAGGTCTCTGGCGTGAACATCCCGCTCGGCGGGCGCTTCCTCAAGCCAGCCCGCCCGTTGGTCTCCGAGGGCGACGAGGTGGAGTACGAGCAGAAGATAGGCGAGCCGGTAGACGAGGGCCTTTCCATCGGTGTCTGGGCCAGCATGTCCGGGACCGTCTCCTCCATAGAGGACGACGTGGTCGCCATCTCCGGAGGTGCGGTCCCGCCCGAGGAGGCAAAGGCCGAGACGGAGGCCGAGGCCACAAGATAACCCTCTAGAAAGGGGAAGGAGGAAAGAGCCGGGGGTCTTCGTCCCCCGGCTCTTTTCGCTTTCTCTTACCCTTCCTCCCTCTTCGAGAGGAAGTTCTGGGCCTGCCGGCCGATACGGGAGCGGAGGTCCTCGAAGGTCATCCCCCGCAGGGAGGGAAGCTCGAAGTCCTTGAGCATCCGGGTCAGCACGTTGCCGCCGCCGAGCTCTATCCACTCGACCACCCGCATCCGGGCCAGGGTCTCCACCACCTGCACCCAGCGGACCGGGGCCTCCATCTGCCGCTTGAGCGCCTCCTTTACCGCCTCGGCGCTCTCCAGCACCGAGCCGTCCACCGCGCTGACCAGCGGCACCTCCGGCTTGCGGAACTCCACAGAGTCCAGCAGCTCCCGCATCTTCTCCCCGGCGGCGGCCACGTAGGGGGAGTGGGCCGCGAAGGGGACGTTCAGCGGGATCTTCCTGCCCCGCACCCGGGCCACCGCCTCGCCCAGGGCGTCCCTGAGACCCGAGATCACCGCCTGCCGGGGAGAGTTGTAGTTGGCCACCACCGAGCCCTCGGCCCCCTCCAGCGCGCGCTCCACCTCCTCGGGGCTGGCCTTCACGACCGCCACCATGCCCCCGGGCGTCCTCTCGGCCACCTCGGAGAGGAAGCGGTCCCTGTTGGCCACAAGCCAGATGCCGGTCTCCAGGTCGAAGCACCCGGCCGCGTAGGCCGCCCCGTACTCGCCGAGGGAGTGCCCGGCGACCACGTCAGGCTTTATCTCAAGCCGCCTGCTCTCGTCGGCGTCGCGCGCCGCGCGGGCGAAGAACTTTACCTGATCCGGGATGCGGTCCCCCACGATGCGCCGGATGGCCGGGAGCATCTCCTCGGGAGGATCCTTGACCCTGCCGCCCTGACCCGGGAATACGAAAGCTCTCATCTCTCTGCCACACCCTCGAACGTTCGAAGCCGTACCTGCGCCCCTTCTCCTGAAGAGGTGTGCGTTTTTACCACACCGGAGCGCCCGCTGGCAATACCTACCTGCGGGGAGCCAGCACCCGCAGCGCACCCGGCAGCACCCGGGCCCTGAAGGTCCGGGTGGGGGGGAGGATCTCACCGTCCACGTGCGCCGGGACGACCCGGCCGAGCTCCACCTCCACCTCCCGGGCCCGGTGCATGTGGACCTTGGGGTGGCGCAGGAGCGTGCCCCGCAGCGCCGAGGGGATGAGCCGGATGACCTCGGCGCGGCCCACCCGGTCGGACCACACCACGTCGAACGCCCCGTCGTCCAGGCGGGCCTCCGGCGCGAGCCGGAACCTGGCCCCGTAGGTGGTGCCGAGCGCCACCGCCACCAGGATGGTCTCCGACTCCACAACCTTCCCGTCGTCGAAGGCCAGTCGCGCGGGGTGGCAGGTGAAATCCCAAAGGAGCCTGGCGACGGACCACATGTACCGGCCGGTGCCTCCCAGGTAGGCAGGGGCCTTGACCACCCCTGCGGCCACCTCGGCGTCGAAGCCGATGCCGAGCCCGTTGTTGAAGAGCTCCCCGTTGACCTCCCCGACATCGACCTCGCGCACCTCGCCTGCGAGGACCACCTCCATCGCCCGGCGCAGATCCCCCCCGATCCCGAGGGCCTTCACGTAGTCGTTGCCGCTCCCGGCGGGGATCACACCCATCGTCCGGCCGGTGCCGGCGCAGGCCCGGGCCACCTCGTGCACCGTCCCGTCTCCCCCCACGGCCACCGCCGGAGCCCCGGGAGGAAGCTCCCCGATGATCTGTCCCGCGTGGCCCGGCCGCCGGGTCACGTGCCAGACGGCCCGGACTCCCCGTTCCTCCAGCAAACGCGAGATCCTGGGTTGCAACGCCGCCGCCCGGCCCTGCCCCGCCGTCGGGTTCAGGATCAGATGTATCTCAGAAGGCTTCACGGTTGCGGGAAAACTTACCAGAATCCCGAACCGGATGCGCGGAAGGACACTTTCGGCGTTACGATAAACCTCCGCTTGAGGTACACGCTTTCTGTGGCTTTTATGTTCACTTTGCGTTAAAGTAATCGTACGCATCTCCGCCGGACGGAGGGGCGGTTGGCGGCTTGAGGGGATACAATAAGCGGCTACATGGCAGAGGGTTGTCTGCATCTGGAGGGGCTCAGGGTTGGCGGCGGAAGCGGTTACGTATGTCCGGTGTGTGGAAAGCGCTTCGAGGATCTGGAGGGGGTGCGGAGCTGGGTCCGCGAGGCCGAGCGGGTGCGGGATGAAGCTTACTCTCTGGTCGAGGGTGACGAGTTCGGTGAGCTTGCGCTCCGCGAGAGCCAGCGGGAAGTCTACCGGCGGCGGAAAGTGATGTACGAGCTGGAGAATGCGGCGCGGGTGCCGTTCGTGCGCCCGGAGATGGTCTTGGTGATGTACGACGAGGAGCGCGGGGCCTACGAGTGCCGGGTGTTCTACAAGGAGCCGCGGCCCACGAACGCGATGGAGAGCTTCGTCATCGGAGCCTCGCAGGAGACGATGCAGGAGCTGCGCTCCGACCCGAACCCCATAGTGCGCCTCCTCGCCGAGAAGGTCGAGGAGTTTCACCAGCTGCGCGGGAGGCTCGCCGGGGACGGGGCTCCGGCTCCCGAGCGGCGGGTCTTCTACTCAAACGAGCTCTGAAGGCCGCTGGCGGGCGGCGGTTGCGAGGGCTAGAATGTGTCCGGAGAACGGACGCTGGCTGAAAGGACGGGGCCTGTTTTGAGCGGGAGTAACTTCATAGCGATGGTCGTTATGATCCTGATACTCCTCTTCATTCTGATGAACATCGGGCCCCTGCTCTCAGCGTTCTGAGAAAGGGTACTCGGCGAGGCTTTCGTAGTACACCCCT
>JADDKG010000118.1 GCA_020253895.1 Rubrobacter sp. | reverse complement strand
CCGCTGGCGGAGAGCCGGGTAGCGGCAGCCAGGTCCGGTACCGCCGGGAAGGGTCGGGACCACACCGGGCGCCCGCTGACCTCCCGGCACATCACCGGTTCATGGCCGGCACAATCAGCGCCGCATAGACCACCGGGAGCCCGGCGGCGCGCATCGCGAAGTCTTTACCGTTCCTTAACCGTCCGCTTACGGCCACCCAACCCCGCCGGGCAAGAGATTGTTTTTGTTGTCTTTTTATGCGTCCCTGGCAAAGCGGAAGGAGCGTGAGCAGCATGAGCAACGCGGCAGGCGCGGAGGTCGTCGTGGTGACGGGAGCCTCGGCCGGGGTGGGGAGGGCCACGGCGGTGGAGTTCGCCCGGCACGGGGCCAGCGTGGGGCTTCTGGCCCGGGGCAACGCCGGGCTGGAGGGGGCCGCGCGGGAGGTCGCCGCGGCCGGAGGCCGGGCGCTGCCCGTCAGGACCGACGTCGCCGACCCGGCGGCGGTGGAGGAGGCGGCCCGCCGGGTGGAGGAGGAGCTGGGCCCCATAGACGTCTGGGTAAACAACGCCATGACCTCCGTGTTCGCCCCGGTGAGGGAGGTCAGCCCGGAGGAGTTCCGGCGGGTGACCGAGGTCACCTACCTGGGCACCGTCTACGGGACGATGGCCGCCCTGCGCCGGATGCTGCCGCGGGACCGGGGCAGGATCGTGCAGGTCGGCTCGGCGCTGGCCTACCGGGCCATCCCGCTGCAGGCCGCCTACTGCGGCTCCAAGCACGGCATCCAGGGCTTCACCGAGTCGCTGCGGAGCGAGCTCCTGCACGACGGGTCGTCGGTGAGGGTCACGATGGTCCAGATGCCCGCGCTCAACACCCCGCAGTTCGGCTGGGTGAGGAGCCGCCTCCCGCGCGAGCCTCAGCCGGTCCCCCCCATCTTCCAGCCCGAGGTGGCCGCCGAGGCCATCTACTGGGCCGCCCACCACGACCGCAACGAGCTGTGGGTGGGCTGGCCCGCGGTCAAGGCGATCCTGGGCAACCGCCTCTTCCCCCGCCTGCTGGACCGCTACCTGGCCCGCACCGGCTACGAGGCCCAGCAGACCGACCGGCCCGCCGACCCGAAGTCCCGCCGGGACAACCTCTTCGAGGCGGCCGACGAGACCGAGGACCACGGGGCGCACGGTTCCTTCGACGACCGCTCCCGCCCCCGGAGCTACCAGTGGTGGGCCAGCACCCACCGCGGCTGGCTGGCGCTCGCCGGGGCAACCCTCGCGGCGGCGGCCGGTGCCGCCCTGGCCCGCAGATGAGCGGCCGGGCCGTCCCGCCGGGCTGGGAGGAGAACCCGACCTCCTGGCCCAGGCGGCTGGAGATAGTGGTGCTCGCCGCCGCCGGCCTTATCGTCGCCGGTTACCTGACGCTCTACCAGCTCGGCCTGCTCGGAAGCGTCTTCGACCCGTTCTTCCCGCAGGGAAGCCCCAGGGTGCTGCACCTCCTCGAGCCGGTGCCCGACGCGGCGCTCGGGGTGCTGGCCTACGGGGCGGAGATCGTCCTGAGCTTCATCGGCGGGGAGGACCGCTGGCGCACCATGCCGTGGACCACCCTGGCCTTCGGGGTGGCCGTTTTCTCCGGCGCCCTGGTGAGCGTGCTGCTCATGATCGCCCAGCCGGTGTTCGCCGACGCGTGGTGCACCCTGTGCCTGGTCTCGGCCGGGATCTCGCTCCTCTTGTGCGGGAGGGGGGCCGACGAGCCCCTGGCCTCGCTGCAGCACCTGCGGCGGGTCCGGGATTCCGGGGGCTCGGTGTGGCGGGCCCTGTGGGGCGCGAAGGGAGGTGGCTGACGGGATGTGGGCCCGGTTGCTGTGCGCCCTCCTCGGCGCCTGGCTCATGGCCGCGCCGGGGGTGCTGGGCCACGGCGGGGCCGCCGCGGTGAGCGCCCACGTCGCCGGCCCGGTGGTCCTGGGCTCCTCGGTGGTCGCCATCTGGCCCGCCCTGCGGCCCCTGAGGTGGGTGACGCTCCCGGCGGGGGCGTGGCTGCTCGTGGCCCCGCTGCTCCTCGGCTACACGACCGGAAGCGCGACGGCCAACAGCCTGCTCGTCGGGGCGGCGCTCGTTGCCCTGGCCTTCGCCGGTGGCGGCGGGCAGGAGAGGATCGGCGGCGGCTGGAGGGCGGTGCTCTCCGGCACCCCGCCGGCACGGGAGAACAGGAGGTAGGATGTCCCGGAACCAGCCGTACCCTCCGATCGAAGACTACGCCCTCATCGGGGACAGCAACTCCGCCGCGCTCGTCTCGCGCTCCGGGTCGGTGGACTGGTGCTGCATCCGGCGGCTGGACGCCGGCAGCTGCTTCGGGCGGCTGCTCGACTGGGAGAAGGGCGGCTACTGCGCCGTCACCCCCGAGGGGGAGGAGTGGGACGTCTCCCGGCGCTACGTGGAGGACTCGCTCGTCCTGGAGAGCACCTTCAAGGTCCCCGGGGGAGAGGCCCGGCTCTACGACTTCTTCGCCATGCCCTCCAGCCGCGAGGACTACCCCTACCGCCAGCTCTTCCGGGTGCTGGAGGGGGTCCGGGGGCACGCCGGGTTCTCCATCGAGGTCTTCCCCCGCTTCGACTACGGGGAGCTCGCCCCCTGGCTCAGGCAGGAGGGCGTGAGGCTCTACAGCGCCCTCGGCGGCGATGACGGGCTCCTGATCTACCTCGACGAGGAGCTAATGAAGGCCGGCAACCACGGCCTCAGGGCCACCGTGCGGGTGCACGCCGGGGAGCGGGTGCGGCTGATGATCATGTCCGTCCCCCCGGAGCGGCTCGACCTCGAGCCCCCGGAGGTCCCGGAGCCCGAGGAGATAGACCGGCGGCTGGAGGAGACCCTGGGCTGGTGGCGCGGGTGGACCTCCCGCTTCCGCTACCGGGGGATCGGCGGGCCCGGGGTGCTCCGCTCGGCCACCGTCATAAAGGGCCTCATGAACGACCTCACCGGGGCCGTCGCCGCGGCGGCCACCACCTCCCTCCCCGAGCGCCCCGGCGGTCCCCTCAACTGGGACTACCGGTACAGCTGGATCCGGGACTCCTTCTTCGCCGTCCGCTCGCTCGCCGAGATCGGCTTCGAGGAGGAGGCCGACCGCTTCCGCAAGTTCATCGAGCGGAGCGCGGCGGGCAGCGCCGACCAGCTGCAGATCATGTACGGCATGGG
>JADDKG010000117.1 GCA_020253895.1 Rubrobacter sp. | reverse complement strand
CCTTACGCTTCTTTTTGCGCCGCCGGGCTGCGGAGGGTGAGGGATTCTCCCGCTGCGGGGTCGGCTCGGGATCTTCACTCTTCGGGGTGGCTGGCGGGTGCAGGCGATAGATCAGGAGGTTCTGCAGCACGGAGATGAGGTTGGAGGTGATGTAGTAGACAAAGAGCCCCGCGGGGAACCGGGCGAGCACGATGCCGAAGACCACCGGCAGCGCCCGCATGAGCTGCTTCTGCTGGGGGTTGGTGTTGCGTATGGTGATCTCCTGGGCGGCCATGAGGGTGAGCACGTACGCCACCGGGAGGATGAAGAGCGGGTCGTAGGACGTGAGATCCCTGAACCACAGCAGCCCTCCGGTCCGGAAGCTCTCCAGGTGCTCGAATTCTTTTATGGTGTAGTAGAGCACGAGAAAGATAGGCAGCTGCACCAACGCGGGCAGGCACCCCCCAAGCGGGTTTATGCTCCGCTCCCCATAGAGCTTCATCATCTCCTGCTGCTGCTTCTGGAGATCGTCCTTGTACCTGCGCCGGATCTCATCTATCTCCGGCTTGAGCTCCTGCATCCTCCGCATGCTCTTTACCTGTCTGAAGGTGAGCGGGAAGAGCACCGCCCGCACCACCACGGTGAGCATGGCTATGGCCAGCCACCACGGCGCTCCCCATCCGTGGAAGGTGAAGAGCATGCCCCCGAGCAGGCTGAATAGGGGATCGAAGATTTCGCGCAACATATGCAGCATGATGTTCCTTTCGGGCTCTTGTGGTCTCTCAGGAGAAGAACGGAGAAGGAGCTGCGCTGCGCGCTAGACCCAGCCCCCGAGCCCGGAAAACAGGATGACTATAGGAGCAAAGAGAAGCATCGTGAGAACCGGCCAGTCCTCGCCGGCGGCCCCGGAAAGCCTCCGCCCTGTGAGGCATCGGGCGCCCGGGAGAACGAGCCCGCCGGAAGACCCCGGCCATGCCGGAAGCCGCATGCAAAACCGCTGGCCCACGTACCCGGCCACGCCAAGCGCCGCGGCCGCAGAGAGCCCGCCGGCCACGCCGGCCAGCGCCTCCCGCTGCACCACCAGCTCCAGAGCGGCCTCCGCCAGAAGCACACCGCATACCGGAACAAAGACCGCCAGCGCCACCGCCCACGCGGCCGCACCCGGCGGTAAACCGCTAAGCTTTATCCTGCTAAAGCCATTATCCATGCCAGAGGAAAATTGTAGCACCGCAGTAGAGCATCCGGTGTTCAAGCTTATGCTATAGAAACTGCAGAGAAAATGTTTAAAAACTGTTCGAAAACGGTATAACCCAAAACAGAAGGGTTGGTACAAGGAAAGGAGGTGGGAAAAGATGCTCAGCCCGTTCAGAGGGTTCTGGGACGTGCGCAGCGAGATTGACCGGATGTTCGACGAGGTATTTGGGGGCTTGACCCGGCGCTTTGGCGGTGATGATCTCGCCGAGTGGTCTCCTGCGATGGACGTCTACAGCAAGGACGGAGACCTTGTGATAAAGCTTGAGCTTCCCGGGGTGAAGCCCGAGGATGTGGACATAACCCTTCAGGATGGGGTTCTCACCATCTCCGGGCAGCGCAAGGCCGAGCAGGAGAGGGAGGGGGCCGGCTACTACGTGAAGGAGCGGCGCTACGGCTCCTTCCGCAGGAGCATGCGGCTTCCTGAGGGGGTGGATGAGAGCAAGATCCATGCCCGCTTTGAGGATGGGGTGCTTGAGGTAGTTGTTGAGGGGGCTGCTGCTGTAACCGAGCCTCGCCGGATCCAGATAGAGGGCCCGAAGGGCTCCTGATGCCGGCAGCACCCGGTCACCGGCGCGGCCGGAGCCCTCTCGAGGGCTCCGGCCCTTATGGTTTCTCGAGAGGAAGGAGGTAGGAGACGGAAATGGGCCTCTACCTGCTCATAATGATAGTTGGGACGCTCATCTCCGGGGCGGCGGCGCTGTGGGTGAGAAGCTCATACGCCAGATGGTCCAAGCAGCAAAGCTCAAGCGGCCTCACCGGCGCAGAGGTCGCCCGCATGATCCTCGACCGTAACGGGCTCACCCGGGTGAGGGTGGAGCCGGTACCGGGGGTTCTCACCGACCACTACGACCCGAGAGCCAAGGCGGTGAGGCTCTCTGAGGGCAACTTCAGGGGCAGCTCTGTTGCGGCGGTGAGCGTGGCGGCGCACGAGTGCGGGCATGCTCTGCAGGATGCGGGTGGGTATGTGCCTATGAAGCTGCGCGCCGGCATCTTCCCGCTGGTGAACCTGGGCGCCCAGCTCTGGCTGCCGCTGTTCCTGCTCGGCGTGATGGGCTTCGGCGAGCTCTTTATCCAGCTCGCCGTCATCGCCTTCTCCGCGGTTCTCCTATTCCACATAGTGACCCTGCCGGTGGAGATAGACGCCTCCAGGCGGGCCTACAGGATACTCAGTCGCTACGGAGTCATCTCCCTCAAGGAGGGAAGAGGGGTCAGGCGGGTGCTGACCGCTGCGGCCTTCACCTACATAGCCGCGGCCCTCACCGCGCTCCTCACGCTGCTCTACCTCCTCTTCGTCAGCCGCAACCAGTAGCGGCCGTGGGGCCGGGATGATCCCGGCCCCACTTCTCGTGCTGCGCCCGGCGGCCGCGTGCGTTAAGCTAAGCATTCCGGCCGGGGGTGAACACTGCGGCCGGAGGAGGCGAGAGGAAAGGAGGGAGAAGTGGCGGTTGAGCCGGCTTTGATCCGGAACGCCTGCCTCGTCGGCCACCGGGGCAGCGGCAAGACCGCCCTGGCAGAGGGCATGCTTGGTCTTGCATCCGGCAGGAGCGGCCGGGCCTCACGCGTGCTGGACTCCGCAGAGGATGAGTCCGAGCGCGGGATGACCCTCGGGATGGGCGTCGTCCAGTTTCAGTGGAAGGGGCGACAGATAAACCTGCTCGACACGCCGGGCGACGGCGGGTTCATCGCCGACGCCTTCATCGCGCAGCGGGTGTCGGATCTTGCAATCCTCGTAGTCCATGCCCAGGACCCCATACAGGTCGTCACCGAGCGGGTCTGGCGCCGGGGGGAGCGCGAGGGCATCCCCCACGTTATAGCGGTGAACCACCTGGATCGGGAGCGGACGGACTTCGGTGCGGTACTGGAGCAGCTGCGCGGGCGGTTCGGGAACGCGGTGGTCCCCCTCAACCTCCCCATAGGCCGCGAGGGCGACCTGGAGGGGGTCTACGGACTTCTGACCGACACCGCCTACTACGCGAGTGGCGATCAGCGGCAGGAGGTGCCCTCCGGCATGGAGGAGGAGGTGGAGGCGGCGAAGGTCCAGATCTTCGAGGCCATCGCCGAGAGCGACGACACCCTCCTCGAGAAGTACCTCGCCGACGAGGAGCTCGGCACCGAGGAGGTCTTCGAGGGGCTCAAGAAGGGCATCGTGGAAGGGGTCATCATCCCCGTGCTCGCCACCAGCGCGGAGCGGATGATCGGGGTGGACCGGCTGTTGGATCTGCTTGCCGGGAGTGCCCCGAGCCCGGCGGACCGCTCCCGTTGGGTGACCACCGACGGTGACGAGGTTCCTTGCGACCCCGAGGGGCCCTTCTCAGCCTACGTGTTCAAGACCTACGTGGACCCCTACGCCGGTCGGCTGAGCGTCATGCGGATCGTAAGCGGCCGCTGCCGCTCGGACGAGCAGCTCATCAACCCGCGCACCGGTTCCTCGGAGCGTCTGGGCGGCATCTCGCACCTCGTGGGTCGAGAGCGGCAGGGTGTTGACGAGGCGGTGGCGGGCGACATCATCGCCGTCCCCAAGCTCCGGGATACCGCAACCTTTGACACGCTGTGCAAGCCGGAGCACGTAGTCCGCTACGAGCCGGTGCCGCTACCTGAGCCGACCACCGCGTTCGCGGTGCGGGCCAAGGCCCGGGGCGAGGAGGAAAAGGTCTTCGACGCGATAAGGCGTGTGGTGGACGAGGACCCCTCGCTCCGGCTGGAGCGCTCGGAGGCCACCGGGGAGGACATACTCTCCGGCCTCTCCCAGCTGCACGTGGAGGTGGCGCTGGAGCGGGTCCTGCGGCGCTACGGGGTGGAGGTGGAGACCAAGACGCCAAAGGTTCCCTTCAAAGAGACCATCGCCGCCTCAGCCCGCGGGCATGGCCGCTACAAAAAGCAGACCGGCGGCCGCGGCCAGTTTGGGGATGCCAAGATAGAGATCTCGCCGCTACCCCGCGGCGAGGGGTTCGAGTTCGAGGACGCTATCGTCGGCGGCGCCATACCTCGCCAGTTTATCCCCGCGGTAGAGAAAGGCGTGCGGGAGGCCATGCGGGAGGGGCCCATCGCCGGCTACCCGGTGGTGGACGTGAAGGTCCGCCTCTACGACGGGCAGTTCCACCCGGTCGACTCCTCGGAGATGGCCTTCAAGGTGGCGGGTTCTCTGGCCTTCAAGGATGCCGTAGTGAAGGCGCACCCCGTACTTCTAGAGCCCTTCCTGAAGGTGGAGGTGCTTGCCCCAACAGACCTCGTAGGGGACATCATGGGCGACCTCTCCGGGCGGCGTGGCCGGCCGATGGGCATGGAGCAGCGGGGTGAGCGGCAGGTGATTACCGCCGAGGTCCCACAGGTGGAGATGCTGACCTACGCCCGCGACCTCCGCTCCATAACCGGCGGCCGGGCCAACTTCCACGCGGAGTTCAGCCACTACGAGGAGGTGCCGCCGAACCTGGTGGAGAGGGTGCTCGCCGCCAACGCACGCGAGGAGGAAGAGGAGAAGGTCCGCTGACGGAGAGAATCGGGGGCCGGACAGATCCGGCCCCCGATTCTGCAACCCCGCCCCGAAAGGGCGGCTACCTAACCTTGAGCACCTCGTTTATGGGGGGGCGCTCCACCAGCTCCTCGACGTACTCCTGCAGCTTCAGGCCCTCGGGGGTGGCCACCGCGTGCAGGTAGTCGCTGAACTGGAAGAAGGACTCCGGCAGGCCGGGCTCCCGCACCTGCTGCAGCCGGCCCTCCTGCCGCAGGCGGAGGGCCACCGCCCGGACCACCGCGTAGGACATCCGGGAGAGGTCTCGCAGGTGCTGGTGGCGGTTCTGCCGCTCGCCGAGGTCCACCTGCGCCATGGCCCCCAGCCCGACCTTCTTGAGCACGTCTATCATGATGCCCGTCTCCACCGCGTAGCCGGTGAGGAACGGTATGGAGCAGAACAGCTCCCGGTCGGCCACGAACTCGCCCGCCAGCGGCTGCACAAAGCCGGCCAGCTCGGGGTAGAAGAGGTTGAAGAGAGGCTTGGCCGTAAGCTCGGTGACCCGGCCGCCGCCGTCCTCCTCGATGCTCTCCCCCTTCCTGAAGGGCCTGCGGTAGGCGGCCTTCACGAAGCGCACCCCAGGTACCTCCATTATTGGGCCCAGTACGCCGTAGGCCAGCTGGGGCCGGAAGTCGCGGGTGTCGGCGTCGACGTAGAGGACGAGGTCCCCGCGGGCTACCGAGAGCGCCCGCCACATGGCGTCGCCTTTGCCGTGGGCGTCGCCGTAGTTGGACATCAGCTCGTTCTCCGAGTACACCTCCGCCCCACGCGAGGCGGCGACTCTGGCCGTACCGTCCTCCGAGTCGGCGTCAACCACCAGTATCTGGTCTATGAGCGGGGTCTGCTCGTTGAGCGCGTGGATCTCGTCGATGATCCCGCCCACCGTCTCCGCCACGTTGCGGCTCGGCAGGACTGCGCTCACCATCAAGCCCAGCTCGCGCTTACGCCGGGCCAGATCCTCCGGCGGAAACTGACCGTAGTCATACGACCTTTGCCTAAACCAGTCTGCAGCGCTTAGCGGCCCCAGGGGCCTGTCATGATAAGTACCCATGCGGGTAACGCTAACCCAAACGCCCGGCTTTGTCTACCGCGATTAACATGATTGTTACATCCATGAGGGTGATAGAATCATCTACCCTTTGGTCAAGACGGGCATCTGCCTGAGAAACGATTTG
Organism: Rubrobacter sp.; assembly: GCA_020253895.1. Taxonomy (GTDB): domain Bacteria; phylum Actinomycetota; class Rubrobacteria; order Rubrobacterales; family Rubrobacteraceae; genus Rubrobacter_B. Next base: position 1,543 of record JADDKG010000117.1, on the reverse strand, counting down.
CCTTCTGGAAGAGGGTTTTGAGATGCGGATCGTACTGACAAACGACGACGGCATAGACGCTCCGGGGCTCTTGGCGGCCCGGCGGGCACTGGAGGAGGTTGGGGATGTGATCACGGTCGCCCCCGACCGGAACCGCTCCGGGGTGGGCCGGAGCATAACATTCGGTGCCGAGCTGTACGTGGAGGAGCGCCGGATGGCCGACGGCGGGGTGGGCTACGCGTGCAGCGGGACCCCGGTGGACTGCGTGCGGCTGGTGGCGCTCGGGATGGTGCAGGGCTTCAGGCCGGACATCGTGGTCTCCGGGATAAACCACGGCGAGAACCTGGGGGACGATATCACCTACTCCGGGACGGTGGCCGGGGCGCTGGAGGCCATCGTCATCGGGGTGCCCGGCATCGCTGTCTCCCTCAGCACCGGCCGTCCCTGGCACGGGGCGGACGGCCGGGAGGAGCTGCACTTCGAGCCGGTTGCCCGCTTTACCGCCCGGCTGGCCGGGCTAGCCCTGGAGGGGCTCCCGCCCGGACGCATCCTGAACGTCAACGCCCCCAACCTCCCGGAGGAGGAGCTTCGGGGGGCCAGGGTCACCCGGCTCGGGAGGCGCTTCTACCAGGACGAGCTCATAGAGGTGCGCGACGAGAACGGGCGGGTCGGCTACAACATCTACAACAACCCGCCCGGCCATCACGACGAGGAGGGCACCGACTTTGCGGCTTTGAAGGCGCGACAGATCAGCGTGACCCCCGTTCACCTGGACCTCACCGACGCCGCCGGGCTCAAGGAGCTTGAGAGCTGGGACATCGGGAGGTTGGTTCTCCGGTGAGGCTGGAGGCCGCCCTCTTTGACTTCGACGGGACGCTGGTAGACACCACCGAGCTCATCCACCAGTCCATGCGCCACGCCGTGCAGAAGGTGCTCGGCCGGGAGCTTCCCCGGGAGGTCCTGCTTGCCAACGTGGGGCAGCCCCTGCCGCGCCAGATGGAGCTTCTGGACCCCGGGCGTGCCGCGGAGCTTCTGGAGGTCTACAGGGAGCACAACCACGCCCACCACGACGACCTGATCCGGGAGTTCCCCGGCGTGGAGGAGGCGCTCTCCCGGCTGAAGGAGGAGGGACTCGGGGTGGCGGTAGTCACCTCCAAGCGTCGCCTTGCGGTGGAGATGGCTCTGCGGCTGTTCCCCCGCCTCGGCGAGCTGGTGGATCACTTCGTAACCATGGAGGATACCTCCCGGCACAAGCCCGACCCGGAGCCACTGCTGCATGCCCTCGACCTTCTCGGGGCCCGGCCAGAGGAGGCCGCCTACGTGGGGGATTCGCCCTTTGATGTGGCCGCCGCGAAGGCCGCGGGCCTGAGGAGCGTGGCCGTGTCCTGGGGGGCGTTCCCGGAGTCCGCGCTGCGGGCGGCGGAGCCCGACCACCTCGTGCCGGGGGTGCCGGAGGCGGCCGAGCTCCTCCTCCGGCTGCGGCGCGAGGAGAGACCCTCTTAGGAGAGCTCCCGCACCGCCCTCGCCAGGCCCTCCAGCTCCTCCTCCGTGTTGAAGAGGTGTG
>JADDKG010000116.1 GCA_020253895.1 Rubrobacter sp. | reverse complement strand
TCCGGCGGGATGCCGGGCCGCTTGGACCCGTCGGGCAGCTCCACCCGGCGGGGCACCCATTTCTCCCGGTCGTCCTTGAAGATGTTCTTGATGAGCGTCTTCTCCTCGCCCATCGCATACTTGTCCGGGACAAGGACGACCTCGTAGAGACCGTCGGCCCGCTCCCTGTAGTCGGAGAACCACTCCTCGTCCTTGAAGTGGATCCCCATGATGATCCGCTCGAAGCCAAAGATCGCCTTGAGCGCCTCGTAGAGCCGGAGAAACTCCTCGAAGTAGACTTTGTGCAGCAGCTTGTCCGCCCAGTAACCCGGCTCGCTCTCGGTAGCGTTGACGATCAGGCGCGGCTGCGGGTTCTTGTACTTGAAGTAGGTTGGAAAACCCCCACCCCCGGCCCCCACGATGCCGGCCTGGCGCATGATCTCGACGGCCTCTTCCCGGCTGAGAGCCTTTACCTCCTCGAGATCACGCCGCTTCAACTCGACCAAAACGCCCGTCCTCCGTAAGCTTTGCCAGCAAGCTGTCTGTGGCTCAGAACCCTGCTCTCTTGAGAGTCACGCGCAGTATAGCGTTACGCCCCCCGGGTGGCTAGGGCCGCTGCGGCCCGCGCAGCCCGGCGAGCACGGCCTCGCAGATCTCGCCGAGCGCCTCGACCTGTCCGGCGCTCAACGCGCCGATGAAGTGGCGGCGCACCGCCCGCTCGTAGTGCCGCCGGGCCTCCCCAGCGAGCCTCCGGCCTGCGCCGGTCAGCCGGATGACCACCCCCCGCCGGTCCTCCACACCTGCCCGCAGCGCAGCTCGAGTGCCCGCATCGCCCCCTCCGGTGAGCCCGCCAGCGCCGCAAGCACCTCGTAGTCCGCCCCGGCGAGCCCCGTCGCCAGGTGCAGCTCCCGGCTCAGCCTGCCGCCCAGCCGGACGCGCATCCGCCGGTAGCCCTCCAGAACCCGGCCTGCTCCCCGGTGAGCCCACCCTGCCTCATGATCCCGTTATAGTTGATACATCAACCAACGCGGTACAATCGGCTGGTGGGCATCCACCGGAGAGGAGACTCTAAGAGATTGGGTTACGGACGCTACTTCGGGTTCGGGGCCATGATCCCTCCGGCGTCGCCGGAGGCGCTCGCCTACGCCAGCCGGTCGGCGAACTCCCACGTCACCGCGTTCGGGACGAGCCGGGAGCGCCTGGACGAGGCATGGGACGCGATGCGCGGCCACTTCGAGGGCACCTACCTCAGCTTCGAGACCGACCGGCGGCCGGAGCGCCTGCGGGAGGCATTCCCGCCCGGGACGCTGGAGCGCCTGCGCGAGCTCAAGGCGCGCTACGATCCGGAGAACGTCTTCCGCGACCACTTCAACACTCCCCGCCGGAGAGGAGGCTGGGATGACTGACTACGGACACGACCTGCTCTTCGGAGCCTTCATAACCCCCGCGGCCCGGCCCCCCACGCACGCGGTTGAGCTGGCGAAGGTTGCCGAGCGGGCGGGGCTGGACCTGGTGACCTTCCAGGACCATCCCTACCAGCCGGCCTTCCTCGACACCTGGACGCTGCTCTCCTACGTCGCCGCGCGCACCGGGCGGGTCCGGCTGAGCGGGAACGTGATCAACCTGCCCCTCCGGCCCCCGGCGGTGCTGGCCCGCGCGGCGGCGAGCCTGGACCTGCTCTCCGGCGGGAGGTTCGAGCTCGGCATCGGGGCCGGGGGGTTCTGGGACGCGATCGAGGCCATGGGCGGACGCCGGCTGACGCCGGGGCAGTCCGTGGAGGCGCTCGGGGAGGCCATCGGGATCATCCGCGAGCTGTGGGACACGGAGAAGCGCGGCGGGGTGCGCTTTGACGGCGAGTACTACCGGCTCAAGGGCGCGAAGCGCGGCCCCGCCCCCGCCCACGGTATCGGGATATGGGTCGGGGCGTACGGGCCCAGGATGCTGCGCCTCACCGGGCGGATGGCCGACGGGTGGGTGCCCTCCCTCCCCTACCTCCCCGGTGGCCCTGCCGCCCTCGCGGAGATGAACCGGCGCATCGACGAGGGAGCGGCCTCCGCCGGGCGCGACCCCTCCGCCGTGCGCCGCCTGCTCAACATCTCGGGGCAGTTCCGGCCCTCCCGGGGCTCCCTCCTCGTCGGGCCACCGCGACAGTGGGCCGAGGAGCTCGCGGAGATCTCGCTCGAGCACGGCGTGAGCGGCTTTATCCTGATGGCCGACGACGCCGCCCCGATCGAGCTCTTCGCCGCCGAGGTCGCCCCCGCCACCCGCGAGCTGGTCGCCGCCGGGCGCGCCCGGTGAGCGGAGTACCAGGACGGTCAGGAGGTCGAGAAGGATGACCCCAGCGCTCTCGGTATTGGATCTCTCCCCGGTCAGCGCCGGGTCCGGCTCCTCCCGCGCCCTGCGCAACACCCTGGAGCTCGCCCGGCTCGCCGACCGGCTCGGCTACGCCCGCTACTGGCTCGCCGAGCACCACAACCTCCCGAGCGTCGCGAGCCCCGTGCCGGAGGTCATGATCGGGCACGTGGCCGGCGTGACCTCCCGCATCCGGGTCGGGGCCGGCGGCATCATGCTCCCCAACCACGCCCCGCTGAAGGTCGTCGAGACCTTCCGGCTGCTCGAGGCGTTGCACCCCGGGCGGATAGACCTCGGGATAGGGCGCGCCCCGGGCACCGACCCCGTTACCGCCGCGGCGCTGCGCAGGGGCCTGGGGGCGGAGGCCGACGACTTCCCCCAGCTCTTCGGCGAGCTCCTGGCCTTCGCCGGCGAGGGCTTCCCGGAGGGCCACCCCTTCGCCTCCGTCAGGGCCGTGCCCGACGACGTGGAGCTGCCCCCCATCTGGCTTCTCGGCTCGAGCGGCTACTCCGCAAAGGCGGCGGGGGAGATGGGACTCGGCTACGCCTTCGCCTCCCACTTCAGCCCCGTGGACCCCGCCCCGCCCATGCTAGCCTACCGCGAGCACTTCAGCCCCTCGGAGAGCTTCCCCGAGCCCCACGCCATCCTCGCCGCTTCTGTCGTCTGCGCCGAGACCGAGGAGAGGGCCGGGGAGCTCGCCTCCTCCATGGGCCTCGCCTGGGTCAGGATGCGCACCGGCAAGCCCGGCCCGCTGCCGAGCCCCGAGGAGGCGCTCTCCTACCCATACAGCACCGCGGAGCGGCGTCTGCTGGAGAGCTACCGCTCCATGCAGGTCGTGGGCGACCCGGAATCCGTCAGGGAGCATCTCACCGGGATGGCGGAGAGCACCGGGGCCGACGAGGTCATGGTCACCACCATGGTCTACGACCACGGGGCCAGGCTCCGCTCCTACGAGCTCCTGGCGGAAGCCTTCGGCCTGGAGGGTGGGCGGTAGGGAGGTGGCGGCTCTCGGGTCCGTCTCTCTCTGCTAAACTGACGTTCGCCATGAAGCTGTCGAGGCGACAGTGCAACCTGCTTCTGGGGATGGGCGTCGTGATGCTCTTCTTCTGGGTCACGCGCGGCTACACCTGGTACGCCAATGACCTGCAGGGCGACCCCTACCTGGCCTTGCTGCACCTGCCGATCATAGCCGTCTCGCTCGCCATCGGCGCCTACCTCACCTACCTCGGGATCAAGGGGCGCCGGCGGACCGGCGGCTAGGCGGGGAAGGGCCCGTCCCCCTCCCGGGGGGAGATCTCCGGGAGGTCGGCGGCCGAGTAGTTCGGCACCACCCGCTGCAGGAGACGGATGGCCCGCTCAGCCTCCTGGTTCCGGGCCTCGTAGACCATGGCGTCAACAAGCTCCTGCAGGTCTCCCCCGCCGGGCGGGCTCTCGTTCTCGGAGACCAGCCGGTAGACCATCGGGTGGTCGGTGGGCAGCCGGCGCTCGCCCTCCTCCGAGAGCTCCTCCCGCAGCTTCTCCCCGGGGCGCAGCCCGATAAACTTTATCTGGACGTCCGGGGCGCCCATGATCTCGATCATGTTGCGCGCCAAGTCCAGGATACGCACCGGGCGGCCCATCTCCAGCACGTAGGTCGCGTAGCCGTCGGCCATCGCCCCGGCCTGCAGGATCAGGGAGACCGCCTCCGGGATGGTCATGAAGTACCGGATCATGTCCGGGTGCGTGACCGTCACCGGCCCCCCGGCCTCTATCTGCTGGCGGAACGTCGGCACCACCGAGCCCCGGCTCCCGAGCACGTTTCCGAAGCGCACCGAGGCGTAGACCGTCTCCGGGTATACCCCGGCCATCTCCCGCACGATCATCTCCGAGAGCCGCTTGGTCGCCCCCATCACGTTGGCCGGGTTGACGGCCTTGTCGGTGGAGACGTTGATGAACTTCTCCGCCCCGTAGGCTCCGGCCGCCCGGGCGACGTTGAGGGTGCCGTAGACGTTGTTGATGATCGCCTCCGTCGCCTGCAGCTCCATCATCGGCACGTGCTTGTAGGCGGCGGCGTGGAAGACCAGCTGCGGCCGGAACCGCTCGAATACGAAGCCCACCCGCTCGGGGTTGGTCACGTCCCCCACCACGATCTCGGCCCCGTGGAACTCCTCCCGCCGCAGCTCCCCGCTCAGGTAGTAGAGCCCGCTCTCGTCGCGGTCAAGCAGGACGAGCTTCGCCGGACCGAGGCGGGAGATCTGGCGCGACAGCTCGCTGCCGATGGAGCCCCCGGCCCCGGTGACGAGCACCCGCTTGCCGTTTATGTAGCCCGAGAGGGCCTCCAGGTCTATGTCCACCGGCTCGCGCCCGAGGAGGTCCTCTATCTGCAGCTCCCGCAGCCGGATGGTGCCCTCGGCCAGAAGCTCCCCCAGGTCCGGCATCACCTTCACCTCGACCCGGGAGCGGACGCAGGTGCGCCAGATGCGGTCCACCTGCTCCCGGCTGGCCTGCGGGGTCGCGATTATCACCTGGTCGAGGCCGTGCCCGGCGATGATCTCCTCTATCTCGTCTATGGTCCCGACCACCGGTACGCCCTCGATGTGGTTGCCCACCTCCGCCGGGCTGTCGCTGACAAAGCCGACCACCTGGGTGTTCATCGCCGCCGTCCGCCAGATGTGGCTGGCGAGCGCCACCCCCTGCTCGCCGGTCCCCACGATGGCGGTCCGCTTCCGGCGGCCCACCTCCCGCAGCGAGAGCTCGTAGAAGACCCGGGGGTAGAGCCTGACGGCCACGAGCTGCATGTACGCCAGCAGCGCCCCGACCAGCACCACCGAGCGCGGGGCCGGGTAGTAGCCGAGCACCTCGTCGAAGGTAACGTCGGCGATGAACAGCAGCCCCGTGGCTATGGAGGTAGCGCTCGCGATGCGCACCCCCTGGTAGATGCCGGTGTAGCGGAGGATGCTCTTGTAGACGCCGTTCACGTGCAGCAGGAACACGAAGAGCGCCGCCCCCGCCAGGGCGAACGGCCAGAAGGAGACCCAGAACTCCCACTGCACGTCCCCCTCGAACCGGAACAGCAGCGCCACCGCGAACACCGCCAGCAACGCACCGAGGTAGAGCAGCAGCGTGCGCCGCAGCGAGCCCGGCGCCGCGTTCGCAGCGCGTACGTCAGCCATCGGCGTCGGC
>JADDKG010000115.1 GCA_020253895.1 Rubrobacter sp. | reverse complement strand
GTGGTCTGCACCATCGGCAACGGGGTGGTGGTCAACCCCGAGGTGCTGGAGCAGGAGGTCGTGGCGCTGGAGAAGCGGGGGGTGGGCGACGTCCGGGAGCGGATAAAGGTGGACGGCCGGGCGCACCTCATCATGCCCTACCACATAGCGCTGGACTCCCACCGGGAGATCGCGCTCGGGGAAGCCAGGATAGGGACCACCAACCGGGGGATAGGCCCGGCCTACGAGGACAAGGTGGCCCGCAGCGGCATCCGGGTGCAGGACGTCTTTGACGAGGGCATCCTGCGGGCCAAGCTGAAGGCCGCGCTGCGGGAGAAGAACGCCATCTTCGAGGCGGTCTACGGCGAGCGGCCCTACGAGGTGGACGGGCTGCTCTCGTGGCTGCTCTCCTTCCGGGAGCTTCTCGCCCCCATGGTCGCCGATACCGGGGCGCTGCTGCGCGAGGCCCTGGGCAGGGGGGAGCGGGTGCTGTTGGAGGGCGCGCAGGCCACCCTGCTGGACAACGACCACGGCACGTACCCCTTCGTCACCTCCTCCAACCCCACCATCGGGGGAGCGGTGGTCGGGTCGGGGATCCCGCCGGGGTACATAGACCAGATCATCGGGGTCACCAAGGCGTATACCACCCGGGTCGGGGACGGCCCGATGCCCACCGAGCTCTTCGACGCCACCGGGGACGCCATAAGGGACGCCGGTCGGGAGTACGGGACCACCACCGGGCGCCCGCGCCGGGTGGGGTGGTTGGATCTGCCCGCCATAAAGTTCGCCGCCTCGCTCAACGGGATAACCCACCTCGCGCTCACCCTGCTCGATGTGCTCTCGGTGGTGGAGACCGTCAAGGTCTGCGTGGGCTACGAGGTGGACGGCAAGCCCTTTGTGGGCTACCCGATGCACCAGACCGATCTGCACCACGCCCGGCCCGTCTACAAGGAGATGCCCGGCTGGGGCGAGGACATCACCGGCTGCCGGATGCGCGGGGACCTTCCCGCCCCGGCGCGGGAGTTCGTCGAGTTCGTCGAGTCCGAGGTGGGGGTCCCGCTGTGCATGATCAGCGTGGGCCCCGAGCGGGAGCAGGCCATCGTGGAGAAGATAGGGGCCTAGCGGCGTGCGGGTGCTGGTCGTCGGCAGCGGGGGCCGCGAGCACGCGCTCGTCGAGGCGATCGCCGCCAGCCATCTGGAGCCCGAGGTCTACGCCGCACCGGGCAACCCGGGGATAGCCCGGGTCGCCGAGATCGTGGACATCCCCGCCGACGACCTCGTCGCCCTGCGGGACTTCGCCGCCGAGCGGCGGATAGACCTCACCGTGGTCGGGCCAGAGGTCCCGCTCATCGGCGGGATCCGGGAGTGCTTCGAGGAGGCCGGGCTGCGCGTCTTCGGGCCGTCGCGGGCGGCGGCCCGGATAGAGGGCTCCAAGGTCTTCGCCAAGGAGGTCATGCGCCACGCCGGGGTTCCCACCGCCCGCTTCGAGGTCTTCGACCGGGAGTACCGGGCGCTCGACTACCTGCGCTCCCGGGAGGCCGAGTTCCCCATTGTGGTGAAGGCCGACGGGGCTGCGGGCGGCAAGGGCGTGACCGTCGCCCGCGACCGCCAGGAGGCCGAGAGCGCGGTGCGGGCCGCCTTCGGCGGGAAGTTCGGCAAGGCCGGCGAGCGGATAGTCATCGAGGAGTACCTGGAGGGCCGGGAGGCTTCGGTCTTCGTCATCACCGACGGGCACGAGATGCTGCCCTTCCTGCCGGCCCAGGACTACAAGCGGATCTACGACGGCGACGAGGGGCCCAACACCGGCGGGATGGGTGCCTACTCGCCGCTCATGTGGATGCGCCCGGAGACCTACGGGGCGATCCTCGAGGAGATCGTCCGCCCGACCCTGCACCAGCTGGCCCTGATCGGGAGGCCCTACACGGGGCTGCTCTACGCGGGGGTCATCGTCACCTCCAGCGGGCCCAAGGCCCTGGAGTTCAACTGCCGCTTCGGGGACCCGGAGACCCAGGTCATCCTCCCCCGGATGCGCTCGGATCTTTTGGAGCTGCTGCTCGCCGCCGTGGAGGGAAATATCTCCGGGCGGGAGATCTCCTGGTCCTCGGACAAGGCGGTGTGCGTGGTGCTGGCCTCCGAGGGCTACCCGGAGTCCTATTCGACGGGGGACGAGATCACCGGGCTCTCCGACCTGCCGAGCGGGGTCTACGTCTACCACGCGGGGACCGAGGAGCGCGACGGCCGCTTCTACACCGCCGGGGGCCGGGTGCTGAACGTCGTGGGGACCGGGTCCACGATAATCGAGGCCCGGGCCCGGGCCTACGCCGGGGTGGAGGCTATCCACTTCCGCGGTATGCAGTACCGGACGGACATCGCCCTGGAGGCGATAGAGCTGGAGGACCTGTGAGCGCGGCCCCGGAGGAGCATCCTTGATCGAGCGCTATACCCTCCCGGAGATCGGCGGGATCTGGACCGAGGAGGCGAAGTACGGGGCCTGGCTCGAGGTGGAGCTCGCGGTCTGCCGCGCCCGGGCGCGGCTCGGCGAGATCCCGCAGGAGGAGGTGCGCGAGCTCTCAGAGCGGGCGGGCTTCTCCGTACGGCG
>JADDKG010000114.1 GCA_020253895.1 Rubrobacter sp. | reverse complement strand
GTCATCGGGGCGGTCATCGGGGAGTGGGTCGGCTCCAGCCGGGGCCTGGGATTCCTCATGATCCAGGACAAAAACCAGTTCGAGATAGCCCGGATGTTCGCCGAGATCGCCCTGCTCTCGGCCATGGGGATCGCGCTCTTTCTGCTGGTCGCTCTGGCCCAGCGGCTGCTCGCCCCCTGGACCCTGCGGTCCGACGAAATCCCATCCCGACGGAAAGGAGGAAGACGCCCGTGAAACCCCACCGCCTCTGCCCGACCCTCGCGGCCCTGCTGCTCGTCCTTCTCGCCTCCTCCTGCGGCGGGGGCGGGAAGGGGGGCCCCGAGGAGGTCACCCTCACGCTCGACTGGTACCCCAACGCCGATCACGCCGGCATCTACCTGGCCCGCGAGCGGGGATACTTCCGGGAGGAGGGGTTGAGGGTGAGGATAAGGCAGCCCTCCGATCCGGCCTCGGTGCTGCAGCTGGTCGCCGCCGGGCGCAGCGAGTTCGGCATCTCCTACGAGAACGAGGTCCTGAACGCCGCCGCCCGGGGCATCCCGGTGCTCTCGGTGATGGCGATCATGCAGCACCCGCTGAACTCGATCATCTCTCTTAAGAAGAGCGGCATAGACAGACCGGAGGAGCTCGCGGGAAAGAGGGTGGGCTACGCTGGGCAGTCCTTCGGGACGGCCGCCATCGACACGGTGCTGCGCAGGGCCGGGAAGGACCCCTCGAGCGTGGAGAAGGTCAACGTCGGCTACGACCTGCGCCCGGCGCTCACCTCCGGCAGGGTGGACGCGGTGGTGGACGCCTACTGGAACATCGAGGCGGTGGAGCTGGCCCAGGAGGGCTTCGAGACCAACGTGATCCGGCTGAACGAAGTCGGCATCCCCAACTACAACGAGCTGGTGGTGGTTACCAGCCGGTCCTACGCAGAGGAAAACCCGGAGGTGGTGCGCGGCTTCGTCCGGGCGCTGGTAAAGGGCCACGAGTACGCCCTTGAGCACCCCCGGGCGGCCCGCGACGCGCTGCTCGAGGCCAACCCGGAGCTCGACCCAGAGACGGTCGAGCGAACCCTTGAGCTAACCGTGCCCATGTTCAAGGACCGGGGAGAGCCGGTCGGCTACCAGGAACCCGAGGAGTGGCGGCGCTACGTCCGGTGGGCGGTGGAGAACGGGGTGCTGCCCCGCCCGGTGGAGGTGGAGGAGGCGATGACCAACCGCTACCTCCCGGAGAGGGAGGGGATGCGCTAAGGTGTGGGGAGGATGCCGGCCGCGGTGACAACCGGCGCGCAGGGGGCGGGCCCGTGAGGAGCCCGGCCTGGATGGCCGCCTACGCCCTCGCGCTGGTTCTGCTCGGCGGCCTGTACGCCTCGCTCGTCTTTTTCGGGAAGGGAGCCGCCCTCGTCTTCGGCCTCGGCGCGCTCGGGTGCATCCTCGCTGCGATCCTGCTGACCGTCCTCCGCTAGCGCGAGGGCTCTAGGACGGGGGGCCCTCCGGGGTGCGGTAGGAGCCGATCCTGCGGTAGCGAGCGTAGCGCTTCCCCAGAAGCGCCTCCCGCGGGGAGCCGGAGATCCCCAAGAGCGCCCGCTCCAGCGCCTCCCCCACCGCCCGGATCGCAGCGTCCGGGTCCTTGTGGGCCCCGCCGAGAGGCTCCGGCAGCACCTCGTCGATTATCCCGTGCTCCTTCAGGTCCCGGGCGGTGAGCTTCAGCGCCTCGGCGGCCTCCGGCGCCCGGGAGGAGTCCCGGAAGATGATGGAGGCGCACGCCTCCGGCGCTATCACCGAGAGGTAGGAGTTCTCCAGCATACCTACGTAGTCCGCCAGGCACATCGCGAGCGCCCCGCCCGAGCCCCCCTCCCCGATGATCACCGAGACCACCGGCACCGGGACCGTGGCGAGCGCCATGAGGTCCTCGGAGATGGCCCACGCCTGACCCCGCTCCTCGGCCCCGCGGCCGGCGAAGGCCCCGGGGGTGTCCACCAGCGTCACCACGGGCAGCCCGAAGCGGGCGGCGAGACCGTAGAGCCGCTTGACCTTCCGGTAGCCCTCCGGGTGGGCCATCCCGAAGTTGCCCTCCACCCGGCTCCTGACGTCCGCCCCCTTGTCGTGTCCTATCAGGACCACGTTGTGGCCCGTGATGCGGGCGAACCCCCCGCGCACCGCTGCGTCGTCGGCGTAGTGCCGGTCGCCGGAGAGCTCGTAGAAGTCCTCGCACAGGGCGTCCCGGTAGGCGCGGAAGTTCGGCCGCTCCGGATGGCGAGCGACCTGTACCCGCTGGTAGGGGGAGAGGTTAGTGTAGATCCTGCGCTTTGCGGCCTCGAGCGCCTCCTCCAGGCGTGAGATCTCCGCCTGCAGCCCCTCGCTCTCCCCGGCGAGGCGGTGCAGCTCGGCGATCCGCTCCTCCAGCTCCTTTATAGGCCGTTCAAAGTCCAGGATCACGCCACGAATCCCAGAAGCCGCTCCAGATCCCCCTTGAGGGCCAGCCGGTGGACGATCCGGTCGACCATCCCGTGCTCCCGCTGAAACTCCGCGGTCTGGAAGCCCTCCGGGAGCCTCTCCTTGGTGGTCTGCTCAATGACCCGCGCCCCGGCGAAGCCCACCCGGGCCCCCGGCTCGGCGATGATGATGTCTGCCGCGGTGGCGAAGGAGGCGGTGACCCCGCCGAAGGTGGGGTCGGTGAGGATGGAGACGTAGGGCGCAGAAGATCCCTCCATAAAGCGAGAGAGGGCCACGCTGGTCTTGGCCATCTG
>JADDKG010000113.1 GCA_020253895.1 Rubrobacter sp. | reverse complement strand
CTGGTGGACCTTCTGCTCGGGCTCGACGGCACAAGGCCGCTAAAAGAGGTGCTGGGCAAGCTCGCCGCAAGCCACGGCCTCGGAGACAAGGAGTTGCGGGCACTGGAGGACGCCCTGGGACGGCTCAAAGAGAGGGGGATAGTCCATGAGCTATGAGCTCTTAAGAGAGGGGCTCGAGGCCCCCATATGCCTCACCTGGGAGATGACCTATTACTGCAACCTGCGCTGCGCCCACTGCCTCTCCGACTCCGGGGTAAGGAGGGAGGACGAGCTGACCACCGAGGAGGCCCGTCGTCTGATCGACGAGTGGGCAAAGATGAAGGTCTTCTACATCAACGTCGGGGGCGGGGAGCCGATGACCAGGCCCGACTTCTTCGAGCTCATGGACTACTGCCTGGACCGGGGCATCGGGGTCAAGTTCTCGACCAACGGCACCCTGCTCGATGAGGCGGCGGCCGACTGGATCTCCTCCCGCCCCTACCTCGACGTGCAGGTAAGCCTCGACGGGGCAGACCCGGAGACCAACGACCCCATACGCGGCACCGGCTCCTTCAAGCGGGCAAGGCGGGCCATGGAGCGGCTGGCCGGGCGCTCCTTCCCCTTCAAGATAAACACCGTCCTCACCCGCCAGAACTTCAGCCAGCTCGACGAGCTGTACGCGCTGGCAAAGCACTACGGGGCCCGGCTCAGGCTCACCCGCCTCAGGCCCTCCGGGCGGGGGGCCGGGGTGTGGGAGAAGCTGCGCCCCACCCGCCAGCAGAACAGAGAGCTCTACCACTGGCTGCACGCCCACCCGGACGTGCTCACCGGCGACTCCTTCTTCCACCTCTCCGCCTACGGAAAGCCGCTTGCCGGGATGAACATGTGCGGGGCGGGGCGCATCGTGTGCTGCGTGGACCCGGTGGGGGAGGTCTACGCCTGCCCGTTTGTGCTGGCCCCCGAGTTCTCGGCGGGAAACGTGCGTGACCCCGGCGGCTTTGCCGGGGTGTGGCGGGACTCCCCGCTGTTTGGCCGCCTCAGGGAGTGGCAGGTGGGGGGAGAGTGCCAGAGCTGCAACGCCTACCGGCTGTGCCACGGGGGCTGCATGGCGGTAAAGCACTTCACCGGCCGTCCTCTGGACAGCCCCGACCCGGATTGTGTCTTCGGCCGGGGGGAGGGCGTCCCCGGGGGACAGTTCGTCGCCCTCGGCGCCCGGAAGAGGGGCGCGGGGGCGGCACCGGCGATAGAATAGGGTTCCCCAGAACCGCGGGTGATCGGGAAAGGAGGAGCGGTGAAGAGTCGTGCGGCTTTGCTCTACGGCGAGGGGCAGGAGTTCAGGGTCGAGGAGATCGAGGTAGACGACCCAAAGCAGAACGAGGTCCTGGTGCATCTTGCGGCGACCGGCCTGTGCCACTCCGACTACCACATGGTGACGGGCGAGTACGGGCCGCTGCACTTCCCCATGATCGGGGGCCACGAGGGCGCCGGGGTGGTGGAGAAGGTGGGGCCCGGCGTAACCCGGGTCAGCCCGGGGGACCACGTGCTGCTTACGTTCATCCCCGCCTGCGGCCACTGCCGGTTCTGCTCCATGGGCCTCAGCTTCCTCTGCGACAGGGGGGCGGCGATCCTGCAGGGGCCGCAGCTCGACGGTACCTTCCGGATGCACACCGCCGACGGCCAGGACGCCGGGCAGTTCTGCTGCATCTCGACCTTCAGCGAGTACACCGTGGTCCCCGAGGCCTCCATCGTCCCCATAGACAAGGACCTCGACCTGACCAAGGTCTGCATCGTGGGCTGCTGCGTGCCCACCGGGTTCGGGTCGGCGGTCAACAGGGCCGACGTCCAGCCGGGAGAGACGGTCGTGATCTTCGGGATCGGCGGAGTCGGCATCAACGCGGTGCAGGAGCGGACCGGGCTGCTGTTCAGCGACGGGATGCAGACCACCGGCTCTCCCGCGGAGCCCGTGGCCGCCGCCTTCCCGCAGCTGCACGTGGTGGCCACCGCCCGGAGCCCGGAGTCGCTCGCCCGGTGCCGCCGGCTGGCCGACCTCGGCAGGGGCCGGTGCGCCGCCGCCGGGAGCATCTCGGAGATACCGGCCGCGGTCAACAGCTGCCTGGCGGCGTGAAGAGCCCGCCGGCCCGCCCCGGAGGCTGAGGAGGAAGGCGTGGCAAGCAGCAGGGAGTGGTTTGAGTCGGTTGCCGAGGCCCACCGCAGGGCCAGGCGCAGGCTGCCCGTGTCGGTGTACAAGGCGTTGCTCGCCGGCACCGAGAAGGGGCTCACGCTCAGGGACAACGTGGCGGCCTTCGACGAGCTGGGACTGGTGCCCCGTCTCGTGGGGTTCCCGGGCGGAGGCTTCGAGCTCTCCACGCGGGTGATGGGCCAGGAGGTCTCGCTGCCCGTGCTCATCTCCCCCACCGGGGTGCAGGCCGTCCACCCCGAGGGGGAGCTCGCGGTGGCCCGGGCCGCCGCCGCGCGGGGGACGGCCATGGGCCTGAGCTCGTTTGCCAGCAAGCCCGTCGAGGAGGTGCTTGCGGCCAACCCCAAGACCTTCTTCCAGACCTACTGGGTGGGGGGCAGGGAGCGGATGCTCCGGATCGTCGAGCGGGCGCAGGAGGCGGGGGCCGCCGGCATGATCCTCACCCTCGACTGGAGCTTCTCCCACAGCAGGGACTGGGGCAGCCCCGCCATCCCGGACAGGATCGACCTCAAGACGATGCTCCGCTTCGCCCCCGAGGTGGCCCTCAGGCCCGGATGGCTCCTGAGGTACGCCCGCTCCCTCCCCGAGCTCACCGTGCCAAACATGGCCCCCGGCCCGGGCCCCAAGGAGGCCGCCCCAACCTTCTTCGGGGCCTACGCCGAGTGGATGGGCTCTCCCAGCCCGGGCTGGGATGATGTGGCGTGGCTGCGGGAGCGGTGGGGCGGACCGTTCATGCTCAAGGGCGTCATGCGGGTGGATGAGGCCCTGCGGGCCGTCGAGGAGGTGGGGGTGACGGCCATCTCCGTCTCCAACCACGGGGGCAACAACCTCGACGGCGTCCCGGCCTCCGTCCGGGCCCTCCCGGCCATAGCCGAGGCGGTGGGAGACAGGACGGAGGTGCTCCTGGACGGCGGTATCCGGCGCGGCAGCGACGTCGTAAAGGCGGTGGCCCTGGGGGCCCGGGCCGTCATGATCGGCCGCGCCTACCTGTGGGGGCTCGCGGCGGGCGGCCAGGCGGGGGTGGAGAACGTGCTGGATGTCCTGCGGGGCGGGATCGAGTCCACCCTGCGGGGGCTGGGCAAGGGCTCCATCCACCGGGTGGGGAGGGAGGACCTGATCGTGCCGGAGGGCTTCGAGCGCCGGCTCGGCGTGGAGGATGGGGGCTAGGCTCGCCGAGCTGAGCTGGCCCGAGGTGGAGCGGGCGGTGGCCGCCGGGGCCACGACCGTCGTCCTCCCGCTCGGGGCCACCGAGCAGCACGGGCCGCACCTGCCGCTCGGGACCGACACCTTCAGGGCGGAGGCCCTGGCGGAGCTTCTGGCCCGGAGGCTTCCGGGCTCGCTCGTTGCGCCCGCGCTCCCCTTCGGCTGCTCCGACGAGCACGCCGGCTTCCCCGGCCTGCTGGGGGTGGGGAAGGAGACCTTGGCCCGCGTGCTCGTGGAACTGGCCCGCAGGATGGCGGGGTGGGGGGTGGAGCGGCTGGTGCTGCTCTCGGCGCACGGGGGCAACGGGGAGGCGCTCTCCCTCGCCCGGACGAGGCTCCGCCGGGAGCTTCCCGGCCTTGTGGTCTGGGCGGAGGGGGATCTCACCTCCCCCTCTCCCGCGCTGGCTGGGGTGGCCCGGCGGGAAGGGGTTCCGGAGGGGGTTCTCGGGCTGCACGCCGGCGAGGGGGAGACCTCCGAGATGCTGTGTCTGCGCCCGGAGCTCGTCCACCGCGGGAGGGCGCGCCCGGGCTACACCGGGGACATGGAG
>JADDKG010000112.1 GCA_020253895.1 Rubrobacter sp. | reverse complement strand
GTCGTCGCCCTCCTCGGAGATCTCCAGCACGTGCCCGTGCTTGTTGTTGGTGCGGGGGTTGGCCTCGTCGGGGCCGGGGTTGCCGGAGACCCCGCGCCGGGTGTTGTTGGTGAGCGCGGCGTAGACCCTGCCGTTCACCGGGTTGCGCTCGATGTCCTCTGGCCTGTCCATCTTGGTCGCCCCCACCCTGTCGGCGGCGAGCCGGGTGTTGATGAGCACCTCGGCCGCGCTCATCCCGGGCACGAAGCTCTTCTCGCCGCTGACGAGCGGCACCCACTCTCCGGTGCCGTCGAAGGCCCCGTCGGAGGGCAGCTCTCCGCTGCCGTCTATCTCCTGCGGCGGGCTGTCGCCGCTGAAGCGGGCGACGTAGAGGGTGCCCTCCTCGAGGAGGGTGAGGTTGTGCTCCCGGGCGCGCCGGCTGTTGCCCCTCGCCATCCGCTTGGAGCTCACGAACTTGTAGACGTACTCGAAGCGCTCGTCGTCGCCCATGTACGAGACGGCCCGCCCGTCACGGGAGAGCGTGGTCTCCGCGCCCTCGTGCTTGACGCGCCCGAGCGCGGTATGCTTGCGCGGGACGGACTCCGGGTCGAAGGGGTCCACCTCGACCACGTAGCCGAACCGGAAGCCCTCGTTTGGGTGCTTGGCGAGGTCGAAGCGCTCCTCTACGCGCTCCCAGCCCCTGTAGCCGAAGGGTGGCAGCGTCTCCCCGAAGCCGTAGCGCTCGTAGGAGGCGCGCTTCTCGAGGTCCTCTACGGCCCCGGCGTTTACGAAGTACTGGTTGTAGTTCTCCTCGCCGGAGAGGTAGGTGCCCCATGGGGTGAGGCCGCCGGCGCAGTTGTTGAGGCACCCGAGCACGGTGCGGCCCTTGGGGTCGGCCTCGGTGCGGAGCCACTCGTGCCCGGCGGCGGGGCCGGTCAGGCGCATCGGGGTCATCGCGGTGATGCGGCGGTTGTAGCGCCGGGAGCGCACCAGCTCGTAGCCGCCCCTCCGCCGTCTGCGGACCTCGACCACCGAGATGCCGTGGGC
Organism: Rubrobacter sp.; assembly: GCA_020253895.1. Taxonomy (GTDB): domain Bacteria; phylum Actinomycetota; class Rubrobacteria; order Rubrobacterales; family Rubrobacteraceae; genus Rubrobacter_B. The sequence continues at coordinate 2,406 of JADDKG010000112.1, read as the reverse complement.
CATGAGCTCTACCCGGATGCGCTCTGGGTCCTCGGGGGAGGTGCCCGTCTCGGGGTTGAAGCCGCGGAACATCAGCTCGGTGTTCGTGTACTCGTGGTTTACGACGAGCAGGGCCCGCTCGCCATCGCGCCTGTCGCGCTTATCACGCCCGCGCAGGGGGAAGAAGGCCACGTAGTCGCAGTTGTAGCCGAACTGCTTGGCTTGGGCCTCGGCGGTCTGGTTCTCGAAGTCGAACTCGGGGGCCCCAGGCAGGAGCGGGTCGCCCCACCGAACGACCACCTCGTAGTCGTAGCCGTCCGGCACGATTACGTCGTCCAGGCTGTTGGGCGGCACCGGCTCGAAGGTGAGCCCGCTCCTGCGCCCGCCCCTCCTGGCCTCCGCGGGACGCGCGCCGGCGTACAGGACGACCGCTGCCGCCGCCCCCAGCTTGAGGAAGCTTCTGCGGCTGAGCGCCCTGTCCAGTATGTCGCCGAAGTACGGGTTGTCGCTGGTGTTGGGCGCCTCGTGGGCGCAGGCGTTCCCGCAGCGGTAGGCGCAGGTCATCGCCGAGCGACCGCCGGCATGTACCACGAGCGGTAGTGCCCTCCCGATCACGGATCTCTCCTCCACTTCTGCCCTCCTGTGCTGGCGATGGGATACATCCGATGGCATGCACGCGCTCCGGACCGTCGCGGCTGTTGCCCGCTGCTCCCTCCTCTCCCACGGTTCCCCTTCCTCCATGGGACCTCACCGGATAGGGATCTAATTTAGCACAATTCCTGATGTTTTTGTTACAGGGGTCCTCTACGGTCCGTTACGCCAGAGGTACCCCGAGGCGCTCGTAGGCCGCGGCCTCCAGCCTGCTCATGCCGTACCTGTCGGCGGCCTCGGCGAGCTCGCCGGAAACGGCTGGCGTCATGTGCTTCGGCGGCGGCGCGACGGCCATCTGGCGTTGGCGGCCGGCGTTACGGCGGGCGAACGGTCCCCAGATCGCAAATGTGATGCCGGGGTTCTGGATGTTGACGAAGAACGTTTTGCCATCGGGGGCGAAGACCGGCCCGGCGAACTCGGAGTCGTTGATGCGGTTGTTGGCAAAGACGTAGGTCTCGCCCTCGGGCGTGATCCCCACTATGCGGTTGCCGTCGTCGCCGTCTTCGGCGAACCACAGGTCGCCCCACGGAGTGACGGTGAGGTTGTCCGGGGCGTCGAGGGCTTCGCGGCTCTCGCTCTCGTAGAAGAGCTCCAGGGTGTTCGTCGCCGGCAGGTAGCGGAAGACCTGCCCGTAGCGCTTCTCGCCGCCGGCGGTGTCGTCGAACCAGACCGCCCCGCCGCCGAACCACATGCCCTCCAGGCGCTGGAACCGGCAGCAGCCCTGCGCCTCGGCGTCGGCGTGCGGCTCCTCCGGGTTGACATTCTTCCAAACCACCTCGAAGCGGTCGCCCGGCTCGGCGAGGTCGGCATTGTAGTTCGGGCTCTCTTCTATGGCCATCGCCTGGAGGGTGCCGCCCCTCTGCAGGGCGCCAGCCTTCTGACTCCTGTCGTTGGGGATGTAGCGGTAGAAGAAGCTCACCCGCGATGCCCCGATCTGCTCAAACTCCGGCGAGTCGGGGATGGCGCCTCGGAAGTCGTCCTCGGTGAGGTAGACGATACCGGTCTGCGGGTCCACCTCGGCGGCCTCGTGGGAGAAGAAGCCCATCTCCCTTATGGGGGTCTTCGAGAGGGCGTTCTCCGGTTCGCGCGGGTCTACCTCGAAGACATAGCCGTGGTTGGTGTTGCGAGTCTCCTCGCAGGTCAGCCACGTCCCCCACGGCGTAGTTCCGCCCGCGCAGTTGGTGCTCTGCCCAGAGGAGGTGACGTACTGCTCGACGGCCTTGCGTTCCTTGTCCACCACGATGGCGGTCGTGCCGCCGGTAGCCACCGGGTCGTAGGGGTTCTCTCCTATCACCGGGAACTCCTCCGAACCGCTGTTCTCGTGGTTTCTGACGAGCACGGTAGTGCCGCCCCTGCCGCTGAACGCTCCCATCGCGTCGAAGTCGCTCGGGACGGGCTTCCCGCCCTGGAGTTGCTGCTTGCCTTCCTCGGAGATGATGCGGTACTGGAAGCCCCTCGGCAGGTCCAGGACCCCGCCCGGGTCCTGCCTCAGCTCGCCGTAGCCTGCAGTACGCTCGCTCCGACCGCGCCGTGCCAGCGCTTCCCCGGAACCGAACGTTAGGGCCGCCGCGCTCAAGCCTCCCAGGCCAAGAAAGGTCTTCCTGCTCAGCCGCCGGTCCCAGTTGCCGCCAATGCTCAAGGTCCTCTCCTCCTTACGGGCCGTTTTCGTCCGGCAGGATGTATACCAGCGTTCTACTCAGAAGATGTTGCAGGTTCATAAACTCTCTGTAAAATATGGTGGGCAAGGATTATGCCCGTCGGCGAAGACTCGGCGGC
>JADDKG010000111.1 GCA_020253895.1 Rubrobacter sp. | reverse complement strand
CCGGTGGCGCCTGGAGCAGCTGATCTCGCTGCGCCTCGACGTGCTGCGGGCCGTCTACCGGCTCACCAGCGAGCGCCGCCGCTTCTCCTTCTACGAGATCGCCCGGGCCGCCCGGCTCCTCGACAGCCACTTCACGGACCCCGAGGTGGCCGCCGAAGCGCTGCTGGAGGCGGTGGCCCGCGCCATCCGGACCGGGGTGCCCCTCGTTGATGTGGCCTACATGAGCGTCACGAGGTAGAGCAGGGATCTTCCCCGCCACATCCCTAAAGTTTTACCCGGCGCCGCTCCGATAACCCCCTGCAGAGAATAGGGTAGCGCCGGACGGAGGGGCAAAGACCACGAACAACAGAAGGGCGGTGGTGCTGGGTGGGATCCTGCTGGCTGCATCCCTCGCGCTGCTTCTATGGGGCGTGCCGGAGGGAGAGGCCCGGCAGGAGAGCCGTCCCACCTTCGCCACCCAAGAGCGAGGAGGCTTCGCCCGCGGGAGGATCATCGTCGGGCTCGAGAGAGGAACGCCGGAGAGCGCGCTCCGGGCCCTCAACCGCCGGAACGGCGCCAGCGTGGAGAGGAACATCCCGGGAACGCGGGTGCGCGTGGTCGACCTCCCGCGGGGGCTCTCGGTGGAGGCCGCCCTCAGGCGCTACCGGGGCTCCCCGGGGATCGACTACGCGGAGCCGGATTTCCTGCTCCGCCCTTCCAGAGAGCCCGACGACCCCCACTACCCGAAGCTCTACGGGCTGAACAACACCGGCCAGACCGGGGGGACCCCGGGGGCGGACATAGACGCGCCGGGAGCCTGGGACGTCGCCACCGGCTCCAAAACGGTCGTCGCGGTCATAGACACCGGCGTGGACGTCTCCCACCCCGACCTGGAGGCCAACATCTGGACGAACGGGGACGAGCTCCCCGGAGACGGCCGGGACAACGACGGCAACGGCTACATAGACGACGTCCACGGCTACGACTTCTTCAACGGCGACGCCTCGGTCTACGACCCGGGCGACGGCGACGAGCACGGAACCCACGTCTCCGGCACGATAGCGGCGGAGGGCGACAACGGCATCGGCGTGGCAGGGGTGAACTGGCAGGCCCGCCTCATGGTGCTCAAGTTCATCGGGCCCGACTTTGGCTACACCTCGGACGCCGCGGCGGCCATCTACTACGCCATCGAGAACGGAGCCTCCGTGATCAACGCCAGCTGGGGCGGGGGTGGCTACTCGCAGACCCTGAAGGACGCCATCGACCGGGCAGAGGCCGCGGGGGTCCTGCTGGTGGCCGCGGCCGGCAACGGCGGCTCGGACGGCGTCGGCGACGACAACGACGCGACTCCCTTCTACCCGAGCTCCTACGACAACGCCAACGTAATCTCCGTGGCCGCGACCGACGACGCCGACGCCCTGGCGGGCTTCTCCAACTACGGGGACCGGTCGGTGGACCTCGGAGCCCCGGGCGTGGGGATCCTGAGCACGGTCCCCGGAGGCTACGCCGCCTACAGCGGCACCAGCATGGCCACCCCCCACGTCACCGGCGTCGCCGCCCTCATCAAGGGGCAGAACCCCGGCATGGACGCGCGGCAGCTAAGGGATGCGATCCTGGAATCGGTGGACGAGGTGCCATCCCTCGCGGGGAGGAGCGCAACCGGCGGCCGCCTGGACGCATCCCGGGCGCTAGGAGCACCGAACCGGGAGGCCGTATCCACCAGCCTGAGCCTCTCGGCGCGGCCGCGCACCCTCCCCTTCGGGCGCCGCACCACGCTCTCCGGGCGGCTCACCACGGCGAGCGGCGATCCCCTAGCTGGCAGGACGGTCGTCCTCCAGCGCCGGCCGGTCGGATCGGAGGGCTTCCGCGGCTTCGTCCGGCTGACCACCGCGGCGGACGGAACCTACAGGCTCTCCGGCGTGAAGCCCAGAAAGCACACCTACTACCGGGCCAGGTTCCCGGGCAACGGGGAGCAAGAGATCCGGGGCTCCACCAGCCCAGCCCGGCGGGTCAACGTGAGGGTCCGGGTCACCCTGAACCTGAACACCGGCCTGCTGGAGCTGGGCTCCTCCAGGGTCGTGCGCGGCGCGGTGAGGCCCCGGCACGGGGGGAGGGTCACGGTGACCATAAAGCGCAACGGCAAGGTCATAGCCCGCCGGCGGGTCTCGCTGAACGACAGATCCCGCTACGCCTTCCGGTACAGGCCCCGCAGGCCCGGCACCTACGCCCTCTCGGCATCCTACCCGAAGCACCGCGACCACCTGGGCGACCGCAGCCCCTGGAGAAGGTTCCGGGTGACGAGGTAGGAGCGCCTCAGCCGTCCTTGAGGTCGTGCTCCGGCACCGAGAGGTTGTACGGGCGGGCGGGTTTCTCGGCGCGGACGCGTACCTTGTAGACGTAGTCGGGGACGAAATCCCCCCGGCGCACCTCCAGTATCTCCACCGGCTGGCCGGTCGCCCGGAGCGCCGCCCGGTCTCCGGGCCTGTAGCGGGCGGGGCGGTTGCGGTCCACCATGCGCGACGACACCTCCTGGCAGCACATCACGAGAGAAGAACCCGGAAAAGTATAATGGCAGACCGTTGCACCGCATCCGGCCGCGCAACCGGGAAGGAGAGTCGATGGGCGAGCGGTACGACCTGATCGTGGTGGGGGCGGGACCCGGAGGGTCCTCCACCGCCTACCATGCGGCGAGGTCCGGCCTGAGGACTTTGCTGCTGGACCGCCAGAGGTTCCCCCGGGACAAGCCGTGCGGCGACGGCCTCATGCCCCACGCCGCGGCCGAGCTCGCGCTGATGGGTCTCGGCGGGTGGCTGGAGGAGGGGCACCACGGCGCCTTTACCGGCTTCACCATCTACAGCGAGACGGCGGTGCTGCGACAGAAGGTACCCCCCACCCTCAACGGCCCGCGCGGCTACGTCGTCCGGCGCAAGGAGACTGACGCGAGGGTGGCCGGGAGGGCGAGGGAGGCCGGGGCCGAGCTCCTGGAGGAGACCCGGGCCGTGAGGCTTCTCCGGTCGTCCTCCGGGGCGGTCGCCGGGGTCGAGGCCGAGCGCTCGGGCGAGAGGGTCGGCTTCGCCGCCCCGCTGGTGGTGGTCGCCGACGGGGTGGGCGGGTTCGCCGCCGACGGGATGAAGGCCCACCAGAACGCGGTGGCCCGCCGCCAGTACTTCCGGGGCGTCTCAGGCCCGGAGCGGGAACACCTCCAGATCTTCATCACCCCCGACATGAACTCGCACCACGCGGGGTACGGCTGGGTCTTCTACTTCGGGGACGGCACCGCCAACGTGGGGGCGGGTGTCTCCACGAAGGCAATAGAGCGTAGCGGGCGCAACCTGAAGGACTACTTCGAGCGCTTCCTGGAGGAGCCCCGGCTGAGGGAGTGGCTGGCCGGGGCCGAGCCGGAGGGGCCGCCGAAGAGCTGGTCGCTGAAGATGGGCATGTGGGGAGCCCGGAGGTACGCCCAGGGGCTTATGCTGGTGGGGGACGCGGGGAGCATGGTCCACCCCATAAGCGGCGAGGGGGTGGGCTACGCCCTGGAGTCCGGGCGGCTGGCCGCGGCCTTCGCCCACGAGGCCCACGCCCGCAGGGACTTCTCCGCGGCGCTGCTCTCAGGTTACGAGCGGAGGCTGCGGAGGCTCAGGGCCCGCGAGCACCTCTCGGGCCACGCGCTGGTGCACCTGGTGCCCAACCTGCGGCTCCTGGAGCCGCTGTTCAAGGCCTGCGAGCGCGACCCGGACGCCCGCCGGACGCTGGTCGAGGCCTTCACGGGGGATTCCCCGGTCTACAGCCTGCTGCGCCACCCCCGGGCGCTGGCCGGAGCGCTGCGGGAGGGGATCAGGGGGCGGGCCGGAGCCTTACGCCATCCAGGTGGAACGCGGTGAGCCCCCCGTCGTCGGTGACCGCGTGGAAGCTCAGGTAGAGGTTCTCTCCGGCGAGGCGGTCCGGAAGGCGGAGGCTCTGCGGGACCCAGCGTCCCGGCGCGACGGATGAGGGGGCATACCGCCCAAGCAGCGCCAGCCTCCGTCCCTTGCCGTCGGTGAGGCGCACCGTCAGCCGGTCGCCGTCCGGAAGGCCGTCCCGGGGGATCACGCGGAGCCGGAAGGAGAGGCGGTCTCCCTTCTGGTAGCGGAGCCGCTGGGCGAGCTCGTCCCGCCCGCCATCGTACTCGCCGAGCCGGGCGTACCCGGCGCGCAGGATCAGGCGGGCCCCGTCCTTCGCCCGCTGGCGCCAGACCTCCTGGCTGCCCATCCCGCCGTTCTCGATCCCGGCGCGGTCCCGGGGCCTCGCCTGAGGCTCCTGCTTCTCCTCGGGGCCTGCCGGCGGCTCCCCGGGCTCGTGGGCGCTCGGGTCCACGACCGCGCCGAAGTCCGTGGTCCAGTACCAGCCATAGGCCGAGCCCGGGTCGTAGACCCGCCCTATCCCCACCACCCTGTAGCGACCGTCGAGCATGGCGGCGTTGTGGCTCGGGGAGTTGCGCCAGGCCCCGAAGGCCTCGGCCGCGGTGTCGTAGCCCACGGCGATGTTCTCTCCGCGGTAGGTGTTGTAGTCGTAGCCCTCGGCGGCCATCCTGTCCCACGGCTCCGATCCGACCGGGTAGTAGGAGCTGGCGTAGGTGTCGTGGGCGAAGAAGCCGTAGCGGGCCATGTCCTCGGAGTGGCGCTCGGCGGCCACGGAGAGGGTATCCGAGAGCAGGAGGGGCTCGAGCCCGTTCTGCTGGCGGTACACGTTTATAAGGCGCAGGACCTCGAGCTCCTCGCCGTCGTAGGGGCTGGCCGCGACCCCGGGGGCCGCCGGAAACGCCGCGGCGGCGGCCAGCAGCGCGACCAGAGGCACCACGAGCCAGCGGAGCATGAAGAACCTCACCACCTTCCGAACGCCTCCTCTCCTCCCGCGAACCGGACCGGTGCGGTATTATTGCATCCTCCGCCCGCGGGCACCACACCGCGGGCGGCCGGTTCCGCAGGAAGCGCAGGGAGGTCCTCGGGGGCTTGGCCGCAGAAGAGACGCCGGCACTGCTGGATCTGGGCAACCTCCGGCTCTGGGTACTGGAGGACGGGGTGTTCATCACCGACGCCGGGAACCTGCTGGGCGGCTCCCGGAGGATGCGCCTGCGCGGGGCGATGCACGCTGTGCTGGTGGAGGCTCCCGACGCCCTCGTCCTCGTGGACGCCGGGTTCGGGCCGGAGGTTCCACCCCCGCTGGCCGGCCACTACGAGCTGCGGCGGGAGCGGTCGCTGCCGGAGGCCATCCGGGCGGCCGGCAGGAGGCCGGAGGAGGTCACCCACGTGGTGCTCTCGCACCTGGACCCGGACCACGTAGGGTGGGCGCTGGGCGGAGACCGGGTCTTCCCCGCGGCAACCGTCTACGTCCAGCGTGAGGCGCTCGAGGAGGCCTGCCGGATGCCGGAGAACGACGGGAGGAGGTTCGCCGTGCCCGCCATAGAGCGCGGCCACAAGGAGGGCTGGCTGGAGCTTCTGGAGGGAGACGGCGAGGTCGTGCCGGGGGTAAGGGTAGAGGTGAGGAGCGGGCACTCCGCGGGCCACCAGATCGTGTGGATCGAGGGCAGCGACGGGGCCGCGCTCTTCACCGCCGATCTCGCGCCCGCCAAGATCTGGCTAAACCCCGACCTCATAGCCGGGGTTGACACAGACCCCGAAGCGGCCCGGCGCAACCGCATAGAGGTGCTCTCGGAGGCAGAGGAGCGGGATGCCCCCGTGATCCTCTACCACGAGCCGCGGGACTTTCTGGTCACCGTGCGGCGCTCGGGGAAGGGTTTCGAGGGCGTGCCCCTGCGCGGGTAGATTCCCTACCTCCTTCTGCGACGCTCCTTTATCTTGCGCCAGATTATCGGCGCGGCGAGGATGAGAAGCCGCCTGAGGATGGTCTTCATGCCTTCTCCCGGTCCGGTTGCCTACACAGCTTGCTTCTACGATAGTCCCCGACGCGGGGTTGCGTGAAACTAGCCCTCGTGCCAGACGGTAAACTCGGAGGCCGGGCGGCGCCGGCGCATCCTCTCCCCCATGTCCGGGTAGCCGACGTAGAGGTAGCCCACGATGGAGTCGCCGTCGTCCAGGGAGAAGAAGCGGCGCATGTTCTCGTGGTAGGCGACCGGGCCGGTGCGCCAGATCGCACCGAGCCCGAGGGAGTGGGCGGTGAGGAGCATGTTCTGCACGGCGGCGCAGCAGGCCGCATAGTTCTCCTTCGTCTCCACCTCGTCGCGGCCCGCGAGCGAGATCACGGCGATCACCACCGGAGCGCGGAACGCCTTCTTGCGCTCGCGGCTGATCCTACCCCGCGCCAGCGCCTCGTCCTCCCCCTCCTCCTCGGCCATCAGGCGGGCGGTCTCGGCGCGGGCCTTGGCGAACGCCCCGCGCCCCTTGCCGGTAAAGACGTGGAAGCGCCAGGGCTCGGTGATCTTGTGGTTCGGCGCGTGCACCGCGCTCTCCAGGATCCGCTCGATCATCTCCCTGGGCACCGGGTCCTGCCTGACCTTCCCGACGCTCTGACGCGTCGCTATCGCCCGCGCTACGTCCAAACGCCCTCCTCACATCTCGTGCATCTCGTGCCTCCGGGCGGAGATTTTAATGCAGCCGCCCGGCGGCAAAGCGGCAGGAATTCACTTATCATGGTTTTTCAGGTCGTGCGCCGGGAGGGCCGCTCTCGGGACACGCACCGGTGATGCCTATCGGCGACTAGAACAAGGAGGCATGCCAGTGTCGAAGACCGTCACCGTAACCGGCGCCGCCGGCGCCATCGGGTACGCGATACTGTTCAGGATAGCCTCGGGCCAGATGCTCGGCCCCGACGAGAAGCTCCGCCTGAAGCTCCTGGAGATCGAACCGGCCCTAAAGGCGGCGGAAGGAACGGCCATGGAGCTCTACGACTGCGCCTTCCCGCTGCTGGAGTCCGTGGACATCACCGCGGACCCCAACGTGGCCTTCGACGGCGCGAACATCTGCCTGCTCATCGGCGCCCGGCCCCGCCAGAAGGGGATGGAGCGGGCAGATCTCCTGGAGGCGAACGGCCGGATCTTCAGGTCTCAGGGCAGGGCCATCAACGACCACGCCGCCGACGACGTGCGCGTGCTGGTCGTCGGCAACCCGGCCAACACGAACTGCCTGATCGCGATGAACAACGCCCCGGATGTCCCGCGCGAGCGCTTCAGCGCGATGACCCGGCTCGACGAGAACCGAGCCGTCTCGATGCTCGCCCGGAAGCTCGAAGTGGGCGTCGAGGACATCCGGGACCTCGTAGTCTGGGGCAACCACTCACCCACCATGTTCCCCGACCTCTTCAACGCCAAGGTGAAGGGCCAGCGGGCGGTCGATCTGGTGGACATGGACTGGTACGAGAACGAGTACATCCCGCGCGTCGGCAAGCGTGGCGCGGAGATCATCGAGGCCCGCGGCGCCTCCTCGGCGGCCTCGGCGGCGAACGCGGCCATAGACCACGTGCGCGACTGGATGCTCGGCGCCGACAGCCTGCACTCGATGGCGGTCGCCTCGGGCGGCCAGTACGGGGTCGAGGAGGGACTAGTCTCCTCGTTCCCGGTGCGGCTTCCGGGAGGCGGCGAGTACGAGATCGCCGAAGGCCTGGAGGTCGGGGACTTCGCCCGGCGCAAGCTCGAGATAACCGTGGGCGAGCTCAAGGAGGAGCGCGACGCGGTGAAGCAGCTCGGCCTGATCGGCTGACCGCCGGCGCCCCGACGCCCGAGGAGACCCCGGCGCACCAGGGAAGCGGGCGAGCCGGCGGCCAGGTTACAGAACCTTGATCCTCTTTCTCACCTTGGTGGCGGCCAGTGAGGCGGCGATCTCGTCGAAGGCCCGCGCCGGGGTAGTCCCCTCCTCGAAGAGCGAGCGCCCCGGCTCGCCGGTGGCGTCCGGCAGGATTGGTATGCGCCCCAGCACCCGCGAGCCGAGCTCCGAAGCCACCCTCTGGCCGCCGTCGCCGCCGAAGATCCTCAGCTCCTTGCCGCAGTCCGGGCACTCGGCGTAGCTCATGTTCTCCACGACGCCGATGACCCGCAGGTGCGCCTGGATGGCCATCCTGCCCGCCTTCACCGCGACGCGGGCCGCGTCGGCCTGCGGGGTGGTCACGACGAGCGCCTCGGCCTTCGGGATCATCTGCGCGACGGTGAGGGCCACGTCCCCGGTTCCGGGCGGCATGTCCACGATGATGAAGTCCGGCTCGTCCCAGTAGACGTCCCGCATGAGCTGGGTGAGGGCCTTGTTCACGATCGGGGCCCGCCAGATGATAGCCTGCCCCTCGGAGACGAAGTTGCCCATGGAGATAAACTTCAAGCCAGTAGGCGACTCCACCGGGAAGATGACGCCGTCCACCACGTTTGGCTTCTGCGGGGCGCCGAGCATCACCGGCACCGAAGCACCGTGCACGTCGGCGTCCAGGATCTCCACGGAGCGTCCGGCCCGATCCAGGGCCGCCGCGAGGTTGACGGCCACCGTGCTCTTGCCCACGCCACCCTTGCCGGAGACGACGGCGATGATGCGGGTCTTGGACTCGTCGCGGAAGGCCGGGGCGATCTCCGCGCGCCCGCCGTGCAGGGCGCCCATGAGCCTCTGGCGGTCCTCGTCGGTCATGACGCCGAAGTCCACCTCGACCTCCCGGACCCCCTCCACCATCATGAGGCGGTCGCGGACGTCCTGGGTGATCCGGTGCTTCAAGGGACAGCCCGCAGTGGTGAGGGCTACCCCCACCTTCACCCTGCCGCCGTCGATCTCGATGCCGCGGACCATGTTCAGCGAGACGAGGTCGCGCCCGATCTCCGGGTCGCGGACGTCCTTGAGCGCCTCCCGGATCTTCTTCTCGTCAGGACCGCCGCCTCTGCGAAACCAGTCAGCCACGCCGTACCATCCCTCCTCGGATGCCGCCTGCAGCGAAAGAGACCGCAAACGGGATCAAGAACTCTTCCTCAAGGACAATGTTACCATACGCCCCCTCAGATCCCGGCTCCCTCAGGAGGGGCGGTACTCGCCGAAGACCTCGCGCAGCACGTCGGAGACCTCGCCCAGGGTGGCGAGGCTGGCGAGCGCCTCCTTCATCGGGTAGAGCAGGTTGTCGCCGCCCTCGGCGGCCCGGCGTAGCGCGGCCAGGGAGCGCTCCACCTCGGCGGGGTCCCGGCTCTCCCTGAGCCGGGCGAGCCTCTCCACCTGCCTCTCGCGGATAGCCTCGTCCACCGAGTGGAGCTCGACGTCGAGGTCCTCCTCCTCGATGGCGTAGCGGTTGACGCCCACCACCACGCGCTCCCCGCTCTCCACCTCCCGCTGGTAGCGGTAGGCGGCCTCCTCGATCTCGCGCTGCATGTAGCGCTCCTCAATGGCCCTCACGGAGCCGCCCATCTCGTCTATCCGCTCGATGTACTCCCAGGCCTTCTCCTCCAGGGCGTCGGTTAGAGCCTCGACGTAGTAGGAGCCGGCCAGCGGGTCGGCGGTGCCGGTGAGCCCCGCCTCGTGGGCGAGGATCTGCTGGGTCCTCAGGGCGATGCGGGCGCTCCGCTCCGTCGGCAGCGCGAGCGCCTCGTCGAAGGCGTTGGTGTGCAGGCTCTGGGTCCCCCCCAGAACGGCGGAGAGCGCCTGCACGGCGGTGCGCACGATGTTGTTCTCGGCCTGCTGGGCGGTCAGGGTGGAGCCGGCGGTCTGGGTGTGGAAGCGCAGCCGCATGCTTCTCTCGTCCGCCGCCCCGAAGCGCTCCTTCATGATCCTGGCCCACATCCTGCGCGCGGCCCGGTACTTGGCGACCTCCTGGAAGAGGTCGTTGTGGGCGTTGAAGAAGAAGGAGAGCCTGGGGGCGAACCCGTCGACCTCCAGCCCCGCCTCCAGGGCCGCCTCCACGTAGGCGATGGCGTTGGAGAGGGTGAAGGCCAGCTCCTGGGCCGCCGTGGAGCCCGCCTCCCGGATGTGGTAGCCGGAGATGGAGATCATGTTCCACCGCGGCAGCTCCCTGGCGCAGTAGGCGAAGAGGTCGGTGGTGATCCGCATGGAGGGGGCGGGCGGGTAGATGTAGGTCCCCCGGGCCAGATACTCCTTGAGGATATCGTTCTGGGTGGTCCCGGTTATCTCCTCGGGGGCCGCCCCCTGCTCCTCGGCCACCAGCTGGTAGAGCAACAACAGGATCGCCGCGGTGGCGTTTATGGTCATGGAGGTGGAGACCTTCCTCAGCGGGATGCCGTCGAAGAGCTCGCGCATGTCGAGCAGCGAGTCAACGGCCACCCCGACCTTGCCCACCTCCCCCGCGGCGAGCGGGTGGTCGGAGTCGCGGCCCATCTGGGTCGGCAGATCAAAGGCCACCGAGAGGCCGGTCTGTCCCTGCTCTATGAGGTACTTGAAGCGCTTGTTCGTCTCTTTGGCGGTCCCAAAACCGGCGTACTGGCGCATGGTCCAGGGCCTGCCCCGGTACATGGTGGGGTAGGGCCCGCGGGTGTAGGGGTACTCGCCGGGGTCCCCGAGCTTCTCCTCGTAGTCGAAGTCCCCGAGGTCATCCGGCCTGTAGACGGGCTTTATCTCGATGCCGCTCTCGGTGTAGCGCTCCCCGCGGGACCTCCGGGCGCTGTCCACTGCCACCCCTCTCCTAGCCGCCCTCTTTCCCTCCCAATTCTACAAGCTCGGTCAGGACCCCGAAGGCCCCCTTGGGATGTACGAAGGCAACCCGCGTCCCCCCCGCCCCCTGACGGGGCTCCTCGTCTATGAGCTCCACCCCGGCATCCCTCAGGCGCCGCAGAGCCTCCTCCACGTCCTCGACCTCGAAGGCCACATGGTGGAAGCCCTCGCCGCGCTTGGCGAGGAACCTGGCCACCGGCGAGTCGGGCCGGGTGGGCTGCATGAGCTCTATCATCGAGTCCCCCACCCTGAACATGGCGGTGAGGATCCCCTCGCTCTCCACCTCCTCGGGCTCCGAGGGCTCCACACCGAAGCTCTCCCGGTAGAAGGCCGCGGCAGCCTCGAGATCCTCCACGGCGTAGCCGAGGTGATAGATCCTCCTGAACATCCCCTCTCCCCGCATGAGGAATCCGGGAACTACCCCCGGCGATCCTCCTCACCCATCGCTTCGGCCCATTCCGCCCGGGTCGCCGCCCGGTTGAACACCTTCTGGAGCTGGGCCAGGTCATCCTCGGAGAACAGCTCGTTCCCGCCGTCCGGGATGAACTCCAGCGTCCTGCCGTCGGCGTAGCGGACGATCACCCGCCGGACCCCGGTCCCCGGACCGACCGGCTTGTGCGGGTCCTTGATGCGCTGTATGCCGTGCATACGCCTCCCCCTAGTCCCTCTGGCTCTTCTTGATGCTGGCCTGCACGGCGTGCAGGTAGGAGGCCATCTCGTGCAGCTCGTAGGCGTGGAACACCTCCCTGCGGCGGGGCCGGAAGGTCTCCGTCTCGCCACCCTCCAGCTCTATGATGACCTCCCGGATCCCGTTAGGGTCCATGTCGGATACCAGCATGTCCAACGGGCTGCCCCTCCACTCTCTGTCGCCCCGCTCCACTCGCCTCTCCTCCTTATGAAGCTTCCAAACGGCATCGGTGCAATATTACCAGCGCCATCGAGCCTTTATCCGCCCATCAAATCACTCATTTGGGGGATGCGCCGGCAGCCTCTTTTAAACTATGATTTCTAGTAACGATGATAACAGGTCCCTTTCCCCAAAGAGAGGAGAGCGTACGGGGAGAAACGAATAGCTTGCTTACCCCCCAGACTACAGGCTCTATCCGGAGAAAGGGGAAAGAGATGGTGCGGGGGGTCTTCTCGATGGTGTTCCGGGCGGGCAGGGCCGTGGCCCTGACCCTGGGAGCGGCGGTGATGCTGGCCCTGGTGGTGGGGGCTGCTTCGGCGGCCTTCGGAGCCAACGGAGACGCGTGGAGGCTGGGGCAGCGCAGCGTCGCCACAGCGATAACCGCCCTGGGAGGAGAGCGGGGGGTGAATGGTCCCATGGTGCGCCTGACCAACAACAACGCCGGGACCGACGACACCGCCCTGCAGCTAAGGGTGCAACCGGGAGAGGCCCCCATGCGGGTCAACTCCGGCACCAAGGTGGAGAACCTCAACGCGGACTTTCTGGACGGCAGGGATCCGACCGCGTTCATGGCGAGCAGCGTCTACATGCTGGGATCGGGACAGGAGCGGCAGGGCAACGTGTTGGGCGACGGCAGCAAGGTTTTGAGCCAGTCCTGCTTACCCGGAGACAGGCTGCTGGCAGGCGGGCCGGCCAGCGTGAACGCCAACTCCGAAGTACTGGACAGCTTCCCGGCGAACACCACCACCTGGCAGGCCAGGATAAACGACTCGGCCGTCTCGGGAGGAGACAGCTTTACCGTGGTCGTGCTCTGCGCCGACCAGTAAGGGTCAGAACAGCGGGGCCGCCGCGACCAGAAGAGGCGCTACCGCGAGCGCCGGAAGCATGTTGGCCACCGGCACCTCCCGCAGCTCCAGCAGCGAGAGCCCCAGGCCAAAGATGAGGACCCCGCCCGTCGCGGTGGTCGCCGCCACCACGGCGTCCGTGGCGAAACCCTCCACGAGCCCGGCCCCCAGGGTGAGCGTCCCCTGCACCACAAGGACCGTCCCGGCGGAGAGGAGGACTCCCCAACCGAGCACGGAGGCGAAGGTCAGGGCGGCGATGAAGTCGAGGGCGCTTTTCAGGGCGAGCAGGCTGTAGTCGCCGGTCAGCCCGTCTTGCAGGGAGCCTATCACCGTGAGGGGTCCCACACAGAACAGGAGGCTGGTGGTGACAAACGCCCGGCTCACCGGGCTCTCCCCCCGCGAGAAACGCTTCTCCAGGCGGTCGCCGAAGGCTTGCAGCCGCTCCTCTATCCTCAGCAGCTCGCCCGCCACGAGCCCCCCGACCACGCTGACCAGCGGCACCAGAGGGTTGTCGTACTGCAGAAAGTTCTGAACCCCGACCAGCAGGGTGACGATGCCTATGGCCTGCATCGCCGCCCGCCGCATCCTCTCCGGAAGCCGCGCCCCGAGCAGCACCCCGATCCCCCCGCCCGCGAGAACGGCTGCAACGTTTATGGCGGTTCCCGTCATGCCTTCCGGAGTATACAGAGAGGGAAAGGGGCCGGGCGGGGGTTCCCCGCCCGGCTCGGGGCTACTTCCGGAAGGAGACGTCGAGCGTCAGCACGGCGCCGCCCCGGGCCTGGGACTTGACGGTGATCCGGGTCCCCGAGCCCGCTACCCGCACGCTGTTCTGGGGGTTCTCAGCCGACCAGTAGCGCGCGGGATCGGTGTCGTCGAAGGTCCGGATGGCCCCTCTGCGCGGCACGGAGGCGCTCAGCTCCCGCACCAGCTTGCCGTCCTCGCCGCAGACCTCGTCGTGCAGCCCGATAGGGTCGGTGGCTTCAAGGCCGAAGGTGGCGTCGAAGGGTTGGATGCGGTTTCTCACCAGCGAGCCGTCGTCGTAGCGTATGGGCTCGGGGCGGGCGTCGACAGGCAGGATGAGCCCGCCGCCCGGGTGCTGGCTGGTGTTGTTGTCCTCGTAGGCGTAGTTGGCGTACCAGACGAGCAGGCCATCCTGGTAGGGCAGGTGCTGCACCCAGTCCGGCCGGGTGCAGTCCCAGCCGAAGTTGTACGGGCCGGTGCGCAGGGTGTCGTCGTAGCCGACGTACTGGCGGTTCTCGACGACGTAGTAGTGCGGCACCGTCTCTGTGATGCTCCCGGTCATCCGCTTCCAGCCGTCGGCGGCCCACTCGCCCTCGCCGGACTCCACGTCGTCGGTCCAGACGGTCCGGCCGTCGGCGATCAGCGAGATGTCGTCGAGGAACGGGCCCGCGTAGTGGATTCCACCGTCGGTCTGGTAGCGGAAGCGGAACAGGACCCGCTCACCCGCGTACTCCGAGAGGTCAAAGGAGACCTTCCGCCACCCGTTCGAGTCGCCGTCGATTCCGGCGTCGCCGTCGTCGTCGACCCCGCTCGCCTCGGGGAGCTTGGTCCAGGTCTGGCCGCCGTCGGCCGAGACCTCGGCATAGAGGTAGTCATAGTCCTCCTCGATGACGTACCAGGCCCAGCCCTCGAGCCGCGCGGAGGAGGCCCCGCCGAGGTCCAGCGGGCGCGTGAGGGTGTTGTTCAGGTTATCCTCGCTGCCGCCCCACCACTCGTAGCTGCCCGAGTGCGGGGTGTTGTACTTGGTCGTGATCTCCTGGTCGGGAAGCGAGACGACGAGCCCCTGCGGGAGGTGCCTGCCGGTGTGCTCGGCGATCCCGAGCCTGACCCGCGCCTCCTCGCCGTGCCTTACGACCTCGTAGTCCAGCCAGCCGAGAAAGAGCTTGTCCCAGGCGTTCATGTGGCCCGGGGCGGTGCCGATAGAGTCCTCCCCGTGTCCCAGCCAGGAGCCCGAGGACATCAGCGTCCAGAAGCCGGTCCCGTTTTCGCCGCCCGCGGTGTCGTACTCGTCGGGAAGGCCCAGGTCGTGGGCGTACTCGTGGGCGAAGACCCCGAGGCCGCCGTTCTCCGGTTCGGTGGTGTAGTCCCCGATCCAGAAGCCGGTGTCGCCTATCTCCACGCCCCCCAGCGGGTTGCCCTCGGGTCCCTCCGAACCGATCCCCGCGTAGTTCACGTACCAGCGGTGCGACCAGATCGCCCAGACCGGCGCCCCGGCCTCCTCCCCCTCCCCGGCATGGATGGCCTGGAAGTGGTCTATGTAGCCGTCGGGCTCGTCGAAGTCGCCGTCCCCGTCGTGGTCGTAGCGGTCCCACCGGTCGAAGCGGGAGAGGTAATCCCGGATCTCCGCGTCGCTCCTGCCCTCCGCACGCTGGGCCCGGTACCAGGCGTCCGCAGCGTCGTCGATGAACGCGGTCATGTCCGCGTTGGACTCGGTGTAGCCGTAGCGGGCCTCCCGGTAGGGGACCTTCACCCACTCGCTCACGTCGCCGGAGAGGGTGTATCGGCCGCTCGACTGCTCCTCGTAGTAGCCGCGAAGGGACTCCCCGTTCTGCCCGGGCAGCCCCTCGAAGAACATGTCGAGGTAGTGCTGCCGGTCGAAGTCCGGCACCCAGTAGGTGGTGTTGTCGTCGGTGGGACTGCCGTCCCAGTTCCGGTCGGGCTTAGGGATCTGGTTGTGCAGCGGTCCCGAGGGCGGGGCGTCCACCTCGTCGGCGTACGGCCCCACCCGATCGCCGAACTCGGCCAGGATCGTGAAGATCTCATCGGAGTCCTCTTGCGCGAGCTGCACGTACTGCCCCGGCGCAAGCCTGACAACCTTCTCTCCCTCCCGGCGCCGCACGTCGGCCTGGCCCTTGATCACCCGCGCGATGGCCTCGCGCTTGAGCGCCCGCTGCTTCTCGCTCAGCGGGCTCGGACGGTCGTCGGGCCTTGCTACGCCTCCCCGGGTCGCTGGCCCCCGGTCCTCGCCGGAAGGCGGAGAAGCAAGCGCGCCGGACCCCGCAAGCCCCAGGGCAAGGGCAAGGGTGAATAGCCAGATCAACAACCTCCTCAAGACGCACCCCCTCTTCGGTCCTCTGCGGCTACGCATGGATAGCCGTCTCCCCCACACGCGGAGCCCGCCTCCGGCCTCCAGGCCCGGCACGCTCCTCACGTCCGCAGTGTAGCACCGCCGAACGCCAAGGAAAACTCGCCCTCCCGGCTCTGTATAATCCCTTGCGGCGAGCGAAAAACGCACGGTTTCGAGCGGGGAGTTTTCAGGTCTTGGATCTCTACGAATATCAGGGCAAGGAACTGCTGAGAAAGTTCGGCCTGCGAACGCTCCCGGGCGTCGTGGCCGGCACGCCGGAGGAGGCCAGGCGGGCCGCCGAGCAGCTCGGGGGCACGGTGGCCGTAAAGGCCCAGGTGCTCACCGGCGGCCGGGGCAAGGCCGGGGGGATAAAGGTGGCCAGGAGCCCCGGGGAGGCCGAGGAGGCCGCGAGGGGAATACTCGGGATGGACATCCGGGGGCACACCGTGCGGCGGCTACTGGTCGAGAGCGGGGCGGACATCGAGCGCGAGATGTACCTCTCGGTGATGGTGGACCGGGAGGCAAAGCGCCCGCTCATCCTCTTCTCCACCGAGGGCGGCGTGGACATAGAGGAGGTCGCCGAGAGGAGCCCGGAGGCCATCGTCCGGCTGTATGTGGACCCGCTGGTAGAGCTCTTGCCCTACCAGGTGCGCGAGCTCACCTTCGCCTCGGGCCTCTCCGGTGAGACGGCCAAGGACTTCGGCAAGGCGGTGCAGAACCTCTACCAGGCCTTCCGGGGTGCGGACGCGAGCCTTGTTGAGATCAACCCGCTCGTCGTCACCGGAGAAGGCGAGGTCGTGGCGCTCGACGCCAAGGTTACGGTGGACGACTCCAGCCTCTACCGCCACCCGGACATCGCCGGGTGGAAGGACGTGGAGGCCGCAGACCCCCAGGAGCACCGGGCGCAGGAGGTCGGCCTGCAGTACGTAAAGCTCGACGGGGACGTCGGGATCCTCGGCAACGGGGCGGGGCTGGTCATGAGCACCCTCGACGTTGTGGCCCAGGCCGGGGGCAGGCCCGCCAACTTCTGCGACGTCGGCGGCGGGGCAGACGCGGAGAAGATCGCCACCGCCCTTGAGATCGTCGCCTCCAACGAGAACGTGAGGAGCATCTTCTTCAACATCTTCGGCGGGATCACCCGCGGGGACGAGGTGGCCCGGGGGTTGCTGGCGGCGATCCGGAAGACGGGCATAGAGCTTCCCATAGTGGTTCGGCT
>JADDKG010000110.1 GCA_020253895.1 Rubrobacter sp. | reverse complement strand
TACTCGGCTGGCCGGATTCCTGGTTCGGCGTGCTGGTGAACCTGGCGATCCTGGCCTATCTCTTCGTTGGGGGAAAGAGAGGCTGGTTGCCAGGCGCCGTCACCGTAGGGAGGTAGGGGAATGCGAACCGCAACCAGGGTGGGGCTTGCTGCGGCGGGCTCCGTCGTCCTGTTGGTAGGCGTCGGATGGCTGGGGCTGCGCATCAAGCCCGAACCCTTCCCGCCGCACCCGGAGAAGACGTCCGGGATGAGCACGGCCGGGCTGCCCTCCGGTCTGCCGGAGCCGGTCCACCGGCACTTCCGGGCCACGCTGGGCGAGCGGGTACCCAGGATCGAGACCGCCGTCGTGTGGGGCAGGGCGAGCTTCAAGCTGGGCGGGCTGTGGACGCCCATGCGCCTGAAAGCCTACTACCTCTCCGGGCGCGGGTTTCGGAGGGACATGGAGATCACCTGGTTCGGGATGCCCATCCTCAGGGGTGCCGACGCCTACGTGGGCGGTAGAGGCAGCCTCCGGATCGGGGGGTTGATCAGGGCGTCCAGCGAAGGGAAGACGATGGACCAGGGGGAGAACCTGGCCATGTGGGGAGAGGCACCGTTCACCACCCCATCCGCGCTGGTCCTGGATCCCAGGGTCCGTTGGGAGCCGATAGACGCGCACAGCGCGCGCCTGATCGTGCCCTTCGAAGAAGGGGAGGAGACCCTGCGGGTCGAGTTCGACCCGCAGACCGGCCTGATGAAGAGCATGTCCGGTATGCGGTACAGGGGGCGGGAGGATACGAAGACCCCCTGGCGCACCGGGTATTCGGGTTGGAAGACGGTCCACGGGATAAAGCTGCCACATCGGGGCGTGGCCCGGTGGGAAGACCAGAGAGAGCCTTACATCGTCTTCGAGATCGAAGGCGCGGAGTTCAACGTGGACGTCTCGGAGCAGGTTCCGGGTGCCAGAGCATCGCAGGATGTGTCGGATGCCGGCGATTAGACGGAATAACACTCCGCCAACGTCTGGTTTGGAACGGAGCTGTTCGCGAGGGATCCGGCCGGGCGCTGAATCGAGGCCACTCCAAGCCGGTCTGATTATGAGACAGAGGGAGATCTCCTAATGCCGGTCAAGAAGAAGCTCACCTTCGTCTACGCCTTATCCGGACTGCTGGTCTTACTGCTGCTCCTCGCTTCCATCATCGGTTTGCTCTACGGTGGGGGCGGCTTTTACGACTCCTACCCCGCCTCCCTAGCGGGGCTGGTTGGTCAGGACGCAGTCACGCTTGTGGTCGGCGTTCCGTTGCTGGTAGCCTCCATGTGGCTTACCGCCCGAGGCTCGATGAGCGGTCTGCTGTTATGGGGGGGTGCGCTCTTCTATTTTGCCTACTCTTACTATTTCTATGTCATCGGAGGCTTCAACGCGCTCTTCCTGGTCTACATCGCCATAGTCTCCACAAGCTTCTATGGCTTACTTTCATTGCTCTTCGCCGTCGATCCGGAGGCTCTACGAGATCGCTTCGGCACTAGAACGCCCACCCACCTCGCCGGTGGCTTCCTGATCCTCATTTCATTGCTCTTCACCCTTATGTGGGGCGGCATGATCATCTCCAGCGCGGTGGCGGGCACTCAGCCGGACGAAGTCCTCCGCGAGGTGGTCATCATCGACTGCACGCTACTCTTGCCGCTCTTGTTCTTCGGCGGCCTACTGCTGTGGCGTCGCAGACCCTGGGGCTACGTTCTGGGCGGGATCCTGCTCGTCAAGGCCCTAGCCACCGGCTTCACGCTCGCCTTCACCACCGCCTTGGGAGCGTGGTGGGCTTGGGGGATCGATCCCTTCGACGCCTTCCTCTTCGTCCTCTTCGCCATCATGGCAACAGGGTCCCTGGTCCTGCTCGTTGCTTACCTGCGCAGTACCGAGGAAGGAGGGTGAAGAGCCAACCTTCACTGAGATACGCACGGAGCTCCGTGGCGGCCTGCCACAAGGAGAGTGAGAGGATGGGTTCAGAGACCGAAAGGGAGTGAGAGCCATATGAAGGTACTGGTAAGTGCGTCAAGCAAGCACGGCTCAACCGCCGCGATCGCCGAAGAGATAGGTGAGACCCTGCGTGAGGCGCTGCTGAGCACGATGGCATTGTAGCCCTCAACCGAACTGATTTCTTCGGGTGGGCGCACATCAACTGCTACGTCGCCACGCTTTTGCAGCGCCGTGTACGCGGGCCACTGGCTGGAGAGCGCCCGAGAGCTGGCCGAGCGTTACGCGGACGCACTGGCCGCCCGGCCAACCTGGCTGTTCTCCAGCGGACCGATCGGAAACCCTCCCAAACCGGAGGAAGACCCGGTAGACATAACCAGCATCCTGGATACCACTGGGGCGCGCGAACATCGGGTGTTCTCAGGAAAGCTCGACAAGGGCGCCTTGGGGTTCGGTGAGAAGGCAATCGTGCTGGCTTTGCGCGTACCCGAGGGAGATTTCCGCGACTGGGAGGCCATCCGGGAGTGGGCGCAGGAGATCGCCGCGGAGCTGGCTTCGTCATGAGCAGCACTCTGCGGGAACCGAGCGCGCACCAGCGCGAGATCATACCCATGAAGACGCAGTAGGCCGTCGTCCGGTTTGCTTCTTTGTCGTCGTTCTGACGCTGGTTGTTCTCCGGCACGGAGCAGCAGCCCTTTCTCATTCGAGACACTCTCCTCTGGGACTGATCATGCTACCCCTTTGTCGGCACACTCTTTGAGACATATGCTGCGATGTCTTCTGCCTGGTGAGTAGGTGCTACGACCTACGGAGCATAACAGGGAGAGCCGGGCGCAGCAGGGGCATCAGCCCTCGCAGCCGCAGATCCTCGTCGATGAAACGCAGCGATTGGGCGAGGGGAACGGACCGCATGACGTCGCCCAGCAGCCTCAAAGGCAGCTGGGGGTCGCGCGCGGCGAGCGCGAGAAAGCCGTAGTCGAGCAGCCGCCACCGGCAGGGTGAGCGCCGGGCCGGGGGTAGCCTGCGGTGTTCACGCCAGAGGCGGGCCAAACGTTTGCTCTCTTTGGCTATGCGCACCACCCCATATCCAGCGCTCGGCTTGACGAGACCGCGCTTGGCGCCTATGAGGATGTGCCCGGGCCCGCTGGTCCGGGAGGGAGGGAACCCGAGCGGTATGGAGCCGTGCTCTGCGTGGGCTACGGTGAAACGGGCCTTGGGATGCCTTGCCCGAAGGTAGCGCAGCAGGGGTTTTTGATCGGATTCGGTGGCGGCCGGACCGAAGGATGCAGACTCCAGCAGCGCTTCGGTGCGGCTCAGCGGCAGCAGATAGGCAAAGGAGCGTTCGTCGAGCGGGTCGAACAGCGTTGCGGTCCCCGCCTCGAACACGGGCAGGTCGGACACCACGCGTATACCGCAGCCGTTGAGTACGGCCTTCGGTTTGTCCGGTGCCGGGAAGAGCGGTGGAATCCCGCACGCGCTGTCGAACACCCAGCGGGCATGGACGGTGCCGGCGCCGGTCGTGACCGCGTACCGCCCGTCGCTCAGGCGCGAGATCGAACGTGCCGCGGTGTGCAGCCACTGGGCAGATGCGGCTTCCGGAGAGGCGGCCAGGCGGGAGAGGACGTCGGCGGAGCGCACCAGGCGCAGCGTAAACGGGGCGATGGATTCCGCCGGTCTCTCTGCCACCCTGGCCTTCCTCCAGGCTCCGATGGCGAGCCCGTCGTACGGGGTCGGTTCGCTGCTCCAGTAGCTCCAGTGCAGGAGCGGTCGCTCCTGCAGAGGGTGCGGATCGATCACCGCCACCTTCCCGGGTAGCGCCGGGCGTATCTCCCTGAGGAGGAGCAGCGCCGCGAGCCCGCCGCCGACGAAGACCACTTCGTAATCCCTGCTGGCCATTTGCCCTACATTCTACGCTCCGGTCCTTCCTCCGGAGCCTTCTCAATGCCCGTCTCCGATCGCGCCGGGCTACTGGCCGGTCCGGTTGGGGTGGGGGAGCAGGGGATCCCTTGCCGGAGGTGTGCTGCCGGGGCGCCTCCCACCGGGCAGTCCTGCGGGCAGCTTCCCCCCGGCGGTGCCCCGGGTCGTCCTCAAGTGATCAATTCTGATTACCCAAATGATGATTACTGCTCAAGGCGCCATCCCTCCGGTGGTCTAAAGTAATTCTGTAGCTTGGGAAACCGGCAGAGACAGAGGAGGCGCAGCACATGACGCAGGAGCCCGTGAGGAAGGTGCTTCTGGCAACCGACGGTTCGAAGGAGGCCCGGTACGCCGCCGGGATGGCCCGGGAGCTCTGTGAGGCGCTCGGAGCGGAGCTGCATATCGTCTACGTGAGGTCGGTGCCGGAGGCGTACATCAACCAGTGGTCTATGGCCGAGCCAGAGTTTATAGACGAGATCTTCGAGCAGGCGGCGCAGGATGCGAGGCGGAAGGCAGAGGAGGAGGCGGCAAAGATCGGGGAGGCCGGTGGCACCGTGGCCGGCGTCCACGCGGCGGTGGGCCGGGCCGACGCGGAGATCGTACGCCTTGCCGAGGAGCTTGAGGCCGGGATCGTGGTGGTGGGCAGCCGGGGGCTGGGGGCCGTGAGGCGCGCCCTCATGGGCAGCGTCTCGATGAGCGTTGTCAGGCATGCCCGCGGCTCTGTGTTGGTGGTGAGGGGTGAGCCGGGCGACGGCGCGTATTTCCCTGGGAGGATACTTGCCGCCGTGGATGGTTCGAAGGAAGCCGATGCCGCCCTCCGGATGGCGGCCGGGATCTCGGCTGCTACGGGCTCCGAGCTGCATCTGCTCTACGCCCTGGACGTTACCCCTAAGCCTCCCTACCCGCATCCTCTGGCGGGGGAGAGGTGGGAGCACTACCTCGAGGAGGCCAAGCGTAAGGCCCGCTCGTTTGTCGAGGAGAAGGCGGAGCAGGTTAGGGCCGAGGGGACGGACGTCGCCGTGGCGAAGGTGGCTTTTGGCAGGCCGGACAGGGAAATTGTGGAGGAGGCCGAGGAGCTGGGCGCGAGCCTCATAGTGACCGGTAGCCGTGGCCTGGGCGGTGTCAGGCGCGCCCTCATGGGCAGCGTCTCTGACTCCGTGGTCCGCCACGCGCACTGCCCGGTGCTGGTGGTCCGCGGCCAGGCAGTGTAGCGCGTTGGTGGTCGAACTGGAGAGGAGGGCTCGATGAACGTGCGGCACACACCCATAACGAGCCTGCTGCACAGGATAGAGGAGCATATCGAGCAGTGGCGCAGGCAGGATGCCGCCTACAAGGCTGAGGCCGAGGCCAACAGGGACAGGCTGTGGGCCGAGGCCGTCGAACGGGAGAGGCTCCTGAAGGAGGCGGTGAGCCGCGAGCAGGGAGAGGGTAAGTCGGTCCAGGATGCGGCTAGAGAGCGCGGAGCGGTGTTCGTCGTTCACTCCGAGGAGGCCGGCAAGGTGCTGGAGGGTTTCGCCGCCGAGGGCAGCAGGCTGGTTCGAGTAATGCCCGGGATGGCCGACAGCTGGCAGGGGGGAACGGGCATCCGCGGTTCGTGGCTCATATTCGACCGGGAGGGATAGGCGCTTCTTGCCGCTGGCGGGGCCGCCACGGTCATGAAGACCACGCCGCATGCGCTTCCGGTGGTGAGCCGGGTCGTACCCCGCGGACGCGCCAGAATCCCTGCGGCGAGCCGGGTCGGGCCTGACACCCTGATCCGGCTCAGCGGCGAGAGGGGGTTGGGGGGGTGATCCGTCTCTGAACCTGGAGGTTCTCCTGAGATCTTGGCGGCGGGCGCCGTGGTCGCAACGGGGGGTGACCGGGCGAAGCCCCTCGGGCCGTGGGGAGACCTCCATCTTTCCTTGGCGGCCGCAGAGGATGGGGGGAGGGAGCGTTTGCTAGAGGCCGTAGACGTAGGCCGGCAGTCCGTCGAGGTCTTCGAGCCGGTGGTGGGCGAGGATGTTATATCGGGGCTGCGGGAGCTTGCAGCCCCCCTGCAGGGGGTGCGTGTATTGCACCTGAACGCCACCTCTTACGGAGGAGGCGTTGCGGAGATGCTGCGTTCCGAGGTGCCCCTGCTCAGGGATCTTGGTCTCGAGGCCGACTGGAAGATCATCACCGGGGGAAAGGACTTCTTCTCCGTGACCAAGACGATCCATAACGCATTACAGGGTGCCCCGCGGACGCTGGCCGGGCACGAGAAGGAGATCTACCTGGCTTACTCCACCCGCAACGCACGCCTCCTGGAGGAGGGGGAGTATGACCTTGTGGTCATCCATGACCCCCAGCCGCTCGCGATCCCGCAGTTTCACAGCAGGAGTGGAGCACGCTGGCTCTGGCGCTGCCACATAGACACCTCGGAGCCCAATCCGGATGTGTGGAACTTCCTCACGCCGTACCTGGACGACTACGACGCCGCCGTGTTCACGCTGAGAAGCTTCGTACCGCCGGACTTTCCGGTCGGGCGCGTGGAGATCATACCTCCTGGAATAGACCCGGAGAGCCCCAAAAACTTCGAGCTCAAGCGGGAGACCGCCGGACGTATACTGCGCTGGATCGGGGTGGAGACCGACCGGCCCCTGGTGACGCAGGTCTCGAGGTTCGATCCGTGGAAGGATCAGCCGGGGGTCATTGAAGCGTACCGCTTGCTAAAGGAGGAGGTGCCTAAGCTCCAGCTCGCGCTGGTAGGGTCCATGGCGCTCGATGACCCGGAGGGCTGGGAGGTCTATCGCCAGATAAAGGGGGCTGCCCGGCAGGACCCCGACATCCACATCTTCACCAACCTCACGGGAGCGGGGAACATCGAGGTCAATGCCTTCCAGCGCCTCTCTGACGTGGTGATCCAGAAGTCTATCCGGGAGGGGTTCGGGCTCGTGGTCTCCGAGACGCTGTGGAAGGGAACGCCCGTCGTCGCCGGGGAGGCAGGCGGCATACCGCTTCAGATGCAGGACGGAAGGGGAGGTTATCTGGTCCACAGCGTCGAGGAGTGTGCCGGGAAGGTTTTGCGGCTCTTGCGCCACCCGGAGGAGGGAAAGGCTCTCGCGTCCGGGGGGCGCGAGCTGGTACGGCGGCGGTTTTTGATCACGCGCCTGCTCTCCGACGAGCTCTCGCTCTATGCCTCCCTGCTTGGCCGTCAGGCGGTGGGAACCTCCCGCGGCGAGCTGGACCCCGTTTGCGGAGCCGGGGTGGGCGAGAGGTCGCCTGCCTGGCGGTATCGTGGTGAGCGTTACCGTTTCTGCTCCCGGACATGCCAGCAGATGTTTCGCGACGATCCGGAGCGCTTCGTACGGAGCCTCCACGGGGGGCGGCGAGCTGCCGGGCAAAGCACGGAGCCTTGAAGCCGTCTCCTGGTGCTATCTCCGATAGAGGCGGGACCAACCGGGTCTTGGAGAGACTGGGGAGCGGGGATGGCTGGCTCTGACCTCAGCCGGGGCGGGCAGGCGTCTGGAAGAGGCCGGCCCAACGCCCTGGGGCGGACCCGCCGGAGGGCACCGCCCTGCTGGCGGCGTTGGTGGGTGAGGTCGTGGACGGGATCGCGGTGCTCTGGGCGGGGTGGTTCAGGATTGCCGCCCAGCCGGACCATCGAGGACCTCATGGAAATGTTTCCCAGGCGGCCACCGTAACTGCACGGAGAGGTCGGGGCGGCGCTCCCCGCGGATGTCTTGGTCTCAGGCGACGTGATGGAGCTCTCTTCCGGCCAGCCTTCTCCGGCAGGGAAGAAACCGGCGACGTTCGGGAGCTGCTTCGAGCGGGAGGCATGCGAGAGGAGGTGCTCGGGCCGGGCGGATCGGATGGCTGCCGGGGGATGCCCGAGCTGGCCTTCGCCTGCAAGCGGGTATTCGCGCACTGCAGGACACGCCCGGCGAGGGAGGGCTGGATGGCGGGCATGGTCGACCTTCTGACAGCACGTTTTTCGCAGTAGATGAGCCGTAGTACGATATCCGGAATGTTCGAAGAAGCCCCGGACATCCGCGGTGCTGTGACCGCCGATAGCGCTTTTCCTATCTTCTCTCTACCAGAGCTTCTTTTGTCCTTGCCGCAGCCCTGCCAAGCAGGTGCCTGATCTTGGCAAACGCTTCTTTGAGGTAGGGCTGTACTTAGGGAGTAGGTTGAGGTAGGGCTGTACTTAGGGAGTAGGTCGGCAAGTACACTAGCTTACAGACCTGCTGCTCGATCAGTTGCCTGATGCGTTTTGGCCTGTGGGCACCGAGATTGTCCATCACCAAGATCTCTGTCCCGCACGCAGGCTCGGGGCACCAAAACCTTCTCGCAGTGTAGGTCTCAAAAATACCTTGAGCCGTGGTCGCCCCTTCTACAGCCACAGAAAAGGCCCCGTCCCACCTATATCGTCATACTCTCCAAATCAACGTCGTGTTCTCGCCCCGGGTGCGTGGCACCCTCAGAGAGAGACAGGCGCTCATCTCTTGGAGCATAGCCGTTAGATAGTAGAGCAGCGCCAAAGAAGGTGTGCGTCCCGCACTCATGCACAAACACCAATCTCTTCGGGAGAGATCTTCTCAGCTACCATCACCCTCCATGTTGCCCTCTTGAGAATTCGTCACCTCTCTGTGGCAACCCGTCCCCCTTTCCTCGTGGAGCCAATTTTGGGCTATGGCGCGGCAAATGGTCGAGCGGCTTACGGTGAGCCCCTCTCAATAGCCACTCTCTATGTAGTCGCAGCGTTCTCTTGGAGGGTGAGAGAAGATATAGGGACGCTTATGGAGGCCCTTCTCCAGGAGCTTCATATCGCCTTTTTGGTCCAGATTCGGGGCACAGACGGGTCTCTTCTTGGGAGCCACAGACTCTCCCCGATTGGTCTTGTGTTAACGTATCATTTGACGAGATGAGAGGCTTACGCCAGAAGGTACGAGCCACCTTTAAGCCTTGGATATCCCGTGCTCCACAACAGAAACTATCCTGCGTCTGAGGTCTCCTGAGTGATCGTTCATGAGAGCTTGTTCTCATCGGCTCACTATTACTGCAACGTGCTGTCACGAGCTGCCGGGTTCGCCGCCGTCTGAGCCTCCCGACCTGATAACTGCGCAGATCGGCAGAGCCTGCTAGCCGAGGATGGCACCCCGCCAACGCCGTAGAAGGATGGGAGGCCCCATTATGGGTTAAGACGGGGACCACTTGGGGAAGCTCGGGATGCCTGCGGCTCGTCCCAAGCGAGCAGCTCCCGCACAAACGTCCGGCCCGACTCTTCAAGATCGAAGCCCGGAGAGAAGGTTAGCGCCCGCACCCGGATGCCTCCGACCTTCGCCTCAAATGCTTCCGTTAGAAGAGTTGGATATACCAGCACGGCCTCCCGGCATCTCTTGGCCTCGGCATAGGCCACCACCTGCGCGATGTCGCTGGTATCTGGAGTGGGGGCAAACTTGTACTTGGTGTCCAGCACGCATAGAGCTGCGCCGGTGGCCGCGTCGCAGAGCACGAGGTCGATGGCGAACTGGAGAGAGCCGCCTACGGGGACCCTCACCTGCGGAATGGCGCGCACCCTGTCCGGCAGGTTCTCCTCGAGCCAGCGGGCGACGAACCGCTCGTAGAGGCGCGCCGTGTCCACGAGGAACGGTAGCATCCAGCGCCCGCGTCCCCCGTGTGCCGGTCCGGTGTGCTCTAGGAAGAACCTGCACAACGCGTGCAGTGGTGCGTAGTCGGTGTTGAGGCGGTTATAGGCACGACCTGTGCAGGTCTCAGGGCCTATGGGGTGCAGCCCCACCGTGGCACGCAGCCCGTGATGCGCCTTGCGGACCAGCCCGGCGGTTTCCTCTTCGAGTATCCCACTACGGCCCAACACGAAGCTCGTCCAGGCGAGGATGCGGTTATCCTCGATATCCGCGGTCCGCTCTAGGTAACGGCACCAAAGCTCGACCCCCCATGGCTTTCTCGCCGCCCGCTCTGCGTCCATCCTCCCCCGAAGGTGCATCAGCGGGCCGTGGCGGCCGATGTACTCACGGTAGAGACCCCTACGCTCTCGAGCGAGGATCATCCGGGCGAGAGCCTTAGCCAGTATGTTGTAGAAATTCTCCAGAGAGCCAGTTTCGAAGAGGCTGCCGAGGAAACGGAAGCTCTGCAGGTCGTAGGCATACTCGAGCATCCGGAAGAGGTCAAGCGGGCCGACCTGCGGCAGCAGCGAGATCCCTACTTCCTCAGAGAGCGGGATATAGCCGGCCCAGTTTCGGGCAGTGAGCTGCCAGCGGCCGCCCGTCTTCGGGGATGGGAACTCCACGGCGACCCGGTCGCCATATTCACGCCACAGCCTCTCACCCAGTTCCTGGCTCAACTCGTGACCATCGAGCTGACGTGGAGTGTACTCAACGAGCTCTATTGTTCTTCTGCGGTGGGACGGCCTCATGCGAAGATCACTCCTTTGACCGCCTCCCACCGCAGAGGCTCCACCTTCTCCAAACGGTCGAAGAAGTACTCTTCCAGGTAGGGCTCTATCTCCATGCGCCAG
>JADDKG010000011.1 GCA_020253895.1 Rubrobacter sp. | reverse complement strand
GAGCTGCTCCTCCAGGCCCATCCCTTCGAGCCTGTGACCCACCAGGGCGTTGAGCCTCCGGCACCCGAGCCTCCCGGCGAGCTCCAGCGCCACCGGCACGTTCTCCCGGAACTCCCCCTGCCTCCGCGGATCCGAGAGAAGCCCCCTCTCCCCGGCGGGCATGTCCCCCGCGTCGAAGTTGAAGAGCGCCACCTCGAGCCCGGCCTCCTTGACCGCCGCCTCGACCTCGCCAAGATCCTCCCCGGCAGGCCACCAGAACTCCACCGCCGAGAAGCCCGCCTCCCTCGCCCTCCCAAACCGCTCCAGAAAGGGATGCTCCCCGAAAAGGATGGAAACGTTTGCACAGAACCTCACCCGCACCTCCTTTTCTATCATTATACAAAAATTGTTTTCCGTTTAGTGGAAGAAATTCTACAGAGGCGAGGTGTGCTCCGTCAAGAGGGGTAGCTTCCCGTCCGCGATGCTCCGGGGCATAGGCTTCTGTCCGGGGAGACCGGGGGTTTCTTTTTGGGTTGGACCCGCATGCTTCGGCCGGAAGGTGACCGGCGGGCGAGAAGGGGAGGTGAGGTCTGCTGAGGGCTCGCGTCCGGTGCGCGGTGCCCCGATGGTCGGGTTGTAGAGGGCTACGCAGCCTCCGTGGGCGCCTTCGCCGTCTCCGGCTGCGCCCCCGCGGCCACCGTCAGCATCGGCCGCGGCGCCCTCGCCGGCCGTTGGTTGCGGGGATGATAACCGGGTTGCGAGGGAGGATGCCCGTGACGCCGCTGGATGGCAACCGGGCGGGCAGGACGGGGCACCGTATCTCAGCCCGAGCTCTGCAGGTTGCGGGAGAACTCGCCGGCTATCCGCTTTATGTGCGGGATCAGCTCCTCAAGACGCGCCTCGTTCAGCCTCCCGGCGGGGCCGGAGACGCTCATGGCGGCGAGGATCTTGCCGTCGGGGCCGAAGACCGGGGCCGCGAGGCAGCGGACGCCCTCCTCCATCTCCTCGGAGTCGACGGCGTAGCCCTGCTCCCGGATGGCGGCGAGCTCCTGGCGGAGGCGGCGGGGGTCGGTGACGGTGTGGGGGGTGAAGCGGACCAGGCCGGTCTGCTGGATCACCGACTCCGCCACCTCCTCGCCGTGGTAGGCCAGCAGCACCTTGCCCGTGCCCGTGGCGTGGGGGGGCACCCGGTTGCCGGGCTCGGTAAACATCCGGACCATGCGGGGGGCCGGTACCTGCTCTATGTAGACCACCGCGTTCCTGTCCAGCGTGGCGAGGTTGGAGGACTCCTGGCTGATCTCCATGAGCTCCTCCAGGTACGGCCGCGCCAGCGATCCCAGATGCTCCCGGGCCGAGGAGGCAAGGACCAGGGCCTTCGGCCCCAGGGTGTACTTGCGGCTCTCGCCCACCTGCCGGGCGTAGCCCCGGCGCGTCAGCGTGGCGAGCAGCCGGTGGGCCGTGCCGTTCGGCAGCCCCACCGCAGGCCCGATCTCCGTGACCCCCAGCTCGCCCTCCGAACGGCCCAGCAGCTCCAGGATGTCCAGCGCCCGCGCCAGCGACTGAACCTCCCCCCGCGATGACCTGTTAGCAGCCGTGCCTGCCAAGATACCCCCGCTCTCTAGAAGTACTCTTTCGTATCGTGTAACCCCGCGACATATTCTACCCGCTTACCCGTGCTTTGGTGGGCTAAATCCTGAGGTGCGGGGCGAGCAGGTCCGGGAGCGGGGTTCCGCCCTCCCGGCGGGCGGCGAGGGCCACCATGAGCAGGATCCGGGCCTTCTGCCCGATCAGGCTGCCCCCGAAGATCGCGCCCGCCCTCGCCAGGTCGCTCCCGCCCCCGTCGCCGTAGACGGGGGCCACGCTCCCGGAGGGCACCCGGGAGACGACGAGCACCGGGATGCCGGAGGCTGTGCAGCGCTCCACCTCGCGGACCACGCCGGCGTTGGCGTTGCCGAGCCCGAGGGCCTCCAGGACGATGCCCGCGGCCCCGCTCTCGCGGGCGGCACGCAGCAGGGTTCCATCAATCCCGGCGGCGAGCTTCACGAGGGCGACGCGGGGTTCCACGGCGTCCACGCCGCTCAGGTTCAGTGGCCGGGGGCGGGAGCGGAAGATGCGCACCGTCCCGTCCGCCACCTCGCCGAGCTTGCCGCGGTCCAGCGAGGAGAACGCCTCGGGGGCGGTGGTGTGGACCTTTGTGGCGTCGCGGGCGGCGTCTATACGCCCTGCCATGGCCACCACGGCCCCCAGGCCCCGGGCCTCTGGGCTCGAGGCGATGCGGGCGGCGTCGAGCAGGTTCCCCGGACCGTCGGGGGCCGGGTCCTCCGCGTTGCGCTGGGCCCCGGTGAAGACCACCGGCCGCTCGCCCGGGTAGAGCAGGTCCACCAGGTAGGCGCTCTCCTCCATGGTGTCGGTCCCGTGGGTCACCACGAAGCCCGCGAGGGAGTTTTCGCGGTCCAGGGCGCGCACCCGGCGGGCGATCTCGAGCATATCCAGCGGGGTCATCAGGCTGCTGTCGATCCGGAAGAGCTCGACGAGGCGGATGCGTGCGATCTCCTCCAGCCCCGGGACCGAGGCCAGAAGCTCAGCCCCCGAGTCGGCGACGATGACCTCGCCCGAGCCCGCCGGGCGGGCGGCGATGGTGCCGCCGGTGGTGATGACGGCGACCTCCGGGCGGCTCACGGGACGATGCGGGTCCCGGCCTCGCCCGCGAGGGCGCGCGGGATGCCCTCCGGGTTGGTGATGATCGCCTCCCGGCCGCCGCGCT
>JADDKG010000109.1 GCA_020253895.1 Rubrobacter sp. | reverse complement strand
GAGCGTTGATACCTCGACCTCCAACGCCGCCCGGATCTGGAAGCTTTACGGCACAACGGCCCGCAAGGGAGACGACACGGAGGATAGACCGCACCGGGTCTCCAGACTCCTGAAGGTCCCGGGAGAGGTGGAAGCATGCAGACCGTAGGCCGGGAGAAGCTGGAGGCCGTAGCCGCCATGCGGCCTTCTCCCCCGCCGCGGCGCTTCGATCCCCGGCGCAACGGATATAAGGAGTTCGATCTTGACGCATGGATCAGGAACCACCGTGTCCCAGTAAGGCGTGAAGGCCCCTGGCAGCAGGGCGGTTACCGCTACGTGCTCGAAGAGTGCCCCTGGAACGGCCATACCGACAACGCGGCCTACATCGTCCGGTTCGCAAGCGGCGCCATTGCCGCCGGCTGTCATCACGACTCCTGCCAGGGCTACGGCTGGCGCGAGCTTAGGGAGCACTACGAGCCTGGCGCCTACGACGAGCGGCAGGAGACCGCCGGCGGTGGCGAAGAGCCCGACGATTCCGGCGAGGCAGGTAGTAAGAAACCTGCGCAGGCGGAGCTCCTCATCCGCTACGCGGAAGGAGCGGAACTCTTCCACACCCCGGACGGTGAAGCCCACGCCACGATCCGGGTAGCCGGACACAGGGAGACCTGGCCCTTAAAGAGCCGGCGCTTCAAGGAGTGGCTGCTGAGGCAGTTCTACGAAGAGATGGGCAAGGCCCCTTCGGCCCAGGCCCTCACGGATGCGCGAGCCACCATCGGAGCCCGCGCGGTCTTCGACGGCCCCGAGATACCGGTCTTCACCCGGATAGCCGGCCACGAGGGAGCGGTCTATCTGGACCTGTGCAACGACTCATGGGAGGCGGTAGAGATCACCGCTTCCGGGTGGCGCATCGTCCCCGAACCACCGGTAAAGTTCGTCCGCAAGGACAACGCCGCCGCGTTGCCCCGGCCGGCCTCTGGCGGCAGCGCCCAGGAGCTAAGGCCGCTCCTGAACGTCCGCGCCGGCGAAGACTTCAGGCTCCTGGTGGCCTGGCTCGTCGGGGCCCTCAACCCCGACGGCCCCTATCCCGCTCTGGTCTTGCAGGGCGAGCAGGGCTCCGCCAAAAGCACCACTGTCAGGGTGCTGCGCTCGCTGGTAGACCCGGCCTCAGAACCGCTTCGCGCACCACCCCGCGACGAGAGGGACCTGGCGATAGCAGCCTCCGGCAACTGGACGCCGGCCCTGGACAACCTGAGCGGCATCAGGGGCTGGCTCTCCGACGCCCTGTGCAGGCTCGCCACCGGCGGCGGGTTCGCCACCCGCGAGCTCTACTCCGACGACCGCGAGGTCCTCTTCAGCGCCAAGCGGCCCGTGATCCTCAACGGCATAGACTCCTTGGCCGTCGCCGGCGACCTGCGCGACCGCTCCCTGATAATCGAGCTGCCGAGCATACCGCCGGAGAAGAAGCGCACCGAGCGAGACTTCTACCGGGAGCTGGAGCAGGTCCGCCCCAGGGTGCTCGGAGCCCTGCTGGAGGCCGTTAGCGCCGCCCTCAGAAATCGGGACAAGACAAAGCTCGAGGAGCTGCCACGTATGGCGGACTTCGCCGTGTGGGTAGCCGCGGCGGAGGAGGCGTTGCCGTGGGAGCCCGGCGAGTTCATGGCCGCCTACACCGGCAACCGCGCCGAAGCCAACGAGCTGGCCCTGAACGATGATCCGGTGGCCATAGCCGTGCGGGCTCTCCTGGACCGCCAGAATGAGTGGGCCGGAACCTCGACGGAGCTGCTGGCGAAGCTGGGCACCCTGGTAGAAGAGGATGTGAAACACTCGAAGGCATGGCCGTCAGCGTCCAACGCCCTCACCAACCGTCTCAAGCGCCTGGCCCCGTCCCTCAGAGAGGCCGGCATCGAGTACGAAGACGGCAGGCTGCCCGGCAGCGGGAGCCGGGTAAAGAGCTTGAAGAGAAAGCCCGCAAAAGACCGTCACAACCGTCACGGCCGTCACATCGGCGAAGAAATACCTGCAAAAGCGCACAAAAGCGGGTGTGACGATCCATCTGGAGATGTGACGGTCCGTGACGGTGCCCGAACTGGCACCGTCACAGACAAAAGTGCTGCAAATAGGGAAGTTTGTGACGGTGTGACGGTCTGTGACGATAAAAAACAGCCTCTTTCTGAGAGTAGCAAGCGGGAGAGGTTCACGATATGAGCGCCCGGACCTTGCTGGAAGAGCTCAGGCGACGGGACGTGCACCTCGAAGCCGAAGGCGGCCGGCTGCACGTGGATGCCCCGGCCGGTGTCATTACCGGAGAGCTCTGGGACGCCCTGATAAAGAACAAGCCCCGTCTCCTGAGGCTCCTCGAGTGGGAGCGGCGCAAACTCGAAGAGGCGGACCAGCGCGGGCTACTTATCCGCTGGTCGGAGTACCCTACGTGGATCAAGCTGCACGACTCACTGACTGGGGAGTGGCACGAGGTGAGAGCTGACGAGTGCTTGCCCGGCATCATCGAGACCGCCAACCGGCACCGGAGGAAGGGAGGCGCCGCGTGACCGATGTAGATAGGGAGCTGGATACCCTCATCAAGCACCGCTCGCGCCGTAGAGACGAGCAGGACGCCCTGGAAGCGATGTGGACGCAATCGGAGCGCAGGTATCAGGAGAGGGGCCACCGTGAGAACCGCGCAGCCTGGTACGCCTTCCACGAGAAGATGAGGAAGTTGCACGAGTCTTTAGCCGCCGAGCATGAGGCCAGGGCCCTCTCCCTGCTGGAGGACGGATGAAAAGCTGGAAGCAGGCCGAGCGCCGCATAGCGGAGATCCTCGGGGGTCGGAGGGTCCCGGTCTCCGGCCGGCAGCGCGGGGACGCCCCGGATATCGAGCACCCCGCCCTGAGCATCGAGGTCAAGAGCCGCCGGGCAATCCCGGCCTGGATAGAGGATGCGCTGGAGCAGGCACAGAGCGCAAGCAGGGATGGCAAGGTTCCGGTCTGCGTGCTGCACAGGGATGGCAATAGGTACGCCGACGCCCTGGTCATCTGCCGCTTATCAGAGTTCGTGAAGCTGACAGACGAGAGTGAAGGGAGCGGAGAATAGATGTTGGTTCCGACAGATCCAGACAGCAGAGCGGGAGGCCCCAAGACAGAGGAAGGCAAGGAGGTTGCCCGCTGGAACGCCACCCGCCACGGCATCCGCTCGCCGGCTCCTGTCGTCCCCGGTGTAGAGAGGAAGGAGGACTGGGAGGAGCACAGGGACGGGGTGCTGGAGAGCCTCTCTCCGGCCGGGCATCTGGAGCTCACCCTGGCGGAGCGTGTAGCGCTGCTCTCCTGGCGCCTGCATCGCGTCACCCGCTACGAGACGGAGAGTATCGCCCTTTCGCAGGAGAAGACCGAAGAGGATCTGGCGGAGAAGCGCCGCTTCTCGTCCAGAGTGAGCACCTCCGAAGGCATCCACCCGGAGGACGTGTCCGGCCGGGCGAAGTATGCTGCCGCCAAGCACAGGCTCTTCAAGCGTTTCTCGAAGCTCGAAGACGATAAGAAGCTCTCTGCCCTGGATGCCGACAGCATACTCTGGAGTGCGTTGTACAGGACGGATGTCGTTGCAGAGGAGGAAGAAGAACCGGAGGAGGTCCTGAAGCGTGTCTCCATCCCCGGCGTCCCGGACGATACCGAGTGGGAAGACTTCGAGGGTTGGACGGCCGGCATGGTCCGGACCGGGCTCGAGGCCATCGCAAAGGCCACGAATGAAGACCCTGGCGAGCTTTTGGAGGTAGCTACGGAAGAGGCCCGCAGAGAAGCCGCCAGCGCGAAGTACCAGGCGGAGCAGGTAGAGCGGGAACTTGCGGACATGCGCCGGCAAAGGCTCCTACCGGACGAGAAGACCCTGGAGAAGGTTTCCCGATACGAGGCGCACCTCTCCCGCCTCCTCTTCAAAGCCCTCCACGAGCTAGAAGCATTGCAGACCAGGCGATCGGGCGGAGCTGCTCCCCTGGCACGCCTGGACGTGGACGGCCTCCCCGGTATCTCGCAGGAGTAAAACTGCCGAACGAACTACTTCCGGCGAAGGGCTACGTTAGGTCTTCCTCTCCAGCTTATCGAGCCATTCCCTCATGCCCATGAGCTGCGCCATCTCCGCCTCGTCGTGCTCTTCCCGGAGCCAGATCGG
>JADDKG010000108.1 GCA_020253895.1 Rubrobacter sp. | reverse complement strand
GGGTGGAGGACGGCAGGGTCCGGAGGGCACGCCGGTGGCTTGAGGAGCACGCCGCGGGCGTACACTACGACGGCAAACAGCTCACGCCCGGGCTCCTGGAGCGCCAGATCCGCTCCTACTACGCGATGCGCGAGCTGATAGAGGAGTGGAGCCTCGACTTCTCCGGCATCAAGGCCCAGCCCGAGCTCACCACCCACTTCTGCACCATGGACGTGACGGAGGCGTTCCTCAACGACCCCTACGACTGGGACGGGCCGAAGGAGGTGCACGTCTGCTCCACCGAGGCCGACATGGACGCCGCCCTCACCATGCAGATCCTCAAGGGCATAAGCGGCACCCCCGTGCTCTTCGCCGACGTCAGGCACCACCACGCAGACCGTGGGATCTGGGACCTCGTCAACTCCGGCCAGCACGCCACCTGGTTCGCCGAGAGGAGCGACGACCCGGCCGAGAACCTCCGCCGGGTCCACCTCTACCCCGAGGGCTTCTACTTCCCCGCCGGGGGGGCCAGCGTGCACCACCTGGCCGCGCCCGGAGACTTTACCTTCGCCCGCCTCACCCGCAAGGGGGGGCGCTACCGGATGCACGTGCTCAAGGGGGCCTTCGAGCGCTACGACGAGGAGACCAACGAGGCGCTCATGCGCCAGTCCACCTACGAGTGGCCGCACGCCTTCGCCCGTTTTGAGGCCGAAGCGGAGGAGGTGCTCTCCCGCTACGGCTCCAACCACATCCACGCCATCCCCGGCGACCGGACGGCGGAGCTGCGTGCCGTCTGCGAGCTTCTGGACATCGACTACGACGGCTTCGGGGTGGTTTCGTGAGCGGGCTGCTGCTCGGGGTGGACATAGGCACCTCCAGCTCCAAGGGCGTCCTCGCCCGCCCCGACGGCGGGATCGTCGCCACCGCCCAGCGTCCCCACGGCCTCAGCATGCCCCGCCCCGGCTGGGCCGAGCACGACCCGGAGGGGGTGTGGTGGGAGGACTTCGTGGCCATCTGCCGCGAGCTTCTGGAGAGGGCCGACGACCGGGTCGCCGCCGTGTGCACCAGCGGCATCGGGGCGTGCCTGCTGCCCGCCGATGACGCGGGCAACCCCCTGCGCCCCGCCATCCTCTACGGGATAGACACCCGGGCCGCCCGGGAGATAGAGGAGCTGACCGGGTGGTACGGCGAGCGGACCATCCTGGAGCGCTGCGGCTCCCCGCTGTCCAGCCAGGCTGTTGGCCCCAAGCTCCTGTGGCTGCGGCGCAACGAGCCCGGGGTGTGGGAGAGGACCCGCAAGATCTTTATGGCCAGCTCCTTTCTCGTGTGGCGGCTCACCGGGGAGTACGTCCTCGACCACCACTCCGCCAGCCAGTGCGACCCCCTCTACGACCTGCGGGAGTATCGCTGGATCGGGGAGTGGGCCGAGGAGATAGCCCCGGGGCTGCCGCTGCCGCGCCTGCTGTGGCCCGCCGAGGTCGCGGGGAGGGTCACCCCGGAGGCCGCCCGGGCCACCGGCCTCCCCGCCGGGACCCCCGTGGCCGCAGGCACCATAGACGCCTGGAGCGAGGGTGCGAGCGTCGGGGTGCAGAGGCCCGGGGACCTCATGCTCATGTACGGCACCACCATGTTCATCATCGAGGTCGTGAGCGAGCCGCTGCACCACCCCGGCCTGTGGGGCACCACCGGCATCCTCCCCGGGACCCGCAACCTGGCCGCCGGGATGGCGACCTCCGGGGCGCTCACCGGGTGGCTCAGGGAGATCTCCGGCGGCCTCCCCTACGAGCGGCTCACCGAAGAGGCCGCCGCCGTCGCGCCCGGGTCCGACGGCCTCGTGGTGCTGCCGTACTTCGCCGGGGAGCGCACCCCCCTCTTCGACCCGAAGGCCCGCGGGCTCATAGGCGGCCTCACCCTCTCCCACACCCGCGGCCACCTCTACCGGGCGGTGCTCGAGGCCACCGCCTACGGCGTCCGGCACATCTTCGAGAGCATGCGCGAGGCCGGGGGTGGGGGCGAGCGGCTCGTGGCCGTGGGCGGCGGCACCAAGGGGGGCCTGTGGACCCAGATAGTCTCCGACGTCACCGGAAGGTCCCAGCAGCTCCCCGAGCAGACCATCGGTGCCTCCTACGGGGACGCCCTGCTCGCGGCCCGCGCGGTGGGGCTCGCGGACGAGGACACCGACTGGTGCACCATCGCGGACACCGTCGAGCCCGATCCCTCAAACCGCGGCCTCTACGACGAGCTCTACCGCGTCTACCGGGAGCTCTATCCCGCCACCCGGGAGCAGATGCACCGCCTCGCAGAGATGCAGGAGGGCACGGCCCCCCGATAGCCCCCGGCGGGCGGTGTTAGAATGTCTCTCCGGCACGTTTTCCCCGAGAACGCGAGGTGTTGGCGGCTTGGAGCTACGGGACACAAAGGCTTACCAGGCGGTGATCGGGCTGGAGTTTCACGTCCACCTCTCCACCCGCACCAAGATGTTCTGCGGCTGCCGGGTGACCTACGGCGAGCCGCCCAACACCCACGTCTGCCCCGTGTGCCTCGGCCACCCCGGGGCGCTCCCCGTGGTCAACGAGCGGGCGGTGGAGCTCGGGGTGATGGCCGGCCTGGCGATGGGCTGCCGGGTCGCCGAGCGGGCCGTCTTCGCCCGGAAAAACTACTTCTACCCCGATCTGCCGAAGGGTTACCAGATCTCCCAGTACGAGGAGCCCATCTGCACCGGTGGCCACATAGACGTGCCCACCTCCGAGGGTACGGTGAGGGTCAGGATCCGGCGGCTCCACCTTGAGGAGGACACCGCCAAGAACATCCACGTCGGCGAGTCGGGGCGGATGCACGGCTCGGTCGGATCGCTCATAGACTTCAACCGCAGCGGGGTGCCGCTCATGGAGATCGTCACCGAGCCGGACATCCCCTCCCCCGAGGCGGCCCGGCAGACCGCGGTGCGGCTGCGGGAGATCCTGCAGGCCGTGGGGGCCTCGGAGGCGGACATGGAGAAGGGCCAGATGCGCTGCGAGGCCAACGTCTCGCTGCGCAACCCCGACGGGACCCCCGGCACCCGGACGGAGCTCAAGAACATCAACTCGTTCCGGTTCATGGAGCGGGGGCTGGTCCGGGAGCTGCGGCGCCAGCGGGAGGTGCTGGAGTCCGGCGGTGAGGTGGAGCAGGCCACCATCCACTACGACCCGGTCGCCGACGAGGTACACGAGCTGAGGAGCAAGGAGTTCGCCGAGGACTACCGCTACTTCCCGGAGCCGGACCTACTGCCGCTGGAGCTCCCCCCGGCCCGCGTCGAGGAGCTCCGCCGGCGCCTGCCGGAGCTCCCTGAGCAGACCCGCCGCCGCTTTGTCGAGCAGTACGGGCTTTCGGAGGCCGACGCCGCGGTGCTCACCGCCGAGAGGGAGATGGCCGCCTTCTACGAGGAGGTGGCCTCCGAGGTGGACCCCCGGCAGGCGGCTAACTGGATCTCGGGCGACCTCCGGGCGCTCCTGAACGAGGCCCAGACCGGGGTCTCCGGCTCGAAGGTCCGCCCGGAGCACATGGTGGAGCTGATACGCCTCGTGCAGGAGGGGAAGATCTCCCGCTCCGCAGCCAAGACGGTGCTGGGCAGGGTCTTCGAGAGCGGCGAGCGCCCCTCGGAGGTGGTCGAGCGCGAGGGGCTCGCCCAGATGGGGGCCGACGAGCTCGGCGGGATAGTGGACGAGGTGATCTCCTCGAACCCGGAGGAGGCCGAGCGGGTCAGGAAGGGCGACCAGAAGGTGGTCGGCTTCCTGATCGGCCAGGTGATGCGGGCGACCCGGGGCCAGGCCGATGGCGGCCGGGTGCGGCAGCTGATCCTGGAGAGGCTCGGTTCCTAATCGCCCTTGGCGCAGCCGCGCAGACCGCGGGTGGGCGTCGCCGCGCCGGAGGGCTCCGGGCTGGCCGAGGCGGTGCTGGAGGCGGGTGGCGAGCCGCTGGAGCTCGCCCTCCCCGGCGCTCCCCCGGACTGGGGCGTCGCCCTCTCCCGCGAGTGGGCCGCAGACGCCCTGGAGGTGCGCCTCAGAACCCTCTCCCCGGAGGTGCTGCTCTTCGACGCTCCCTCTCCCGCCGGGCTTGCGGCTGCCTTTGCCGCCGCGGTGCGCGCCGGGCTCCCGGCGGTGTGCGCGGCGGACCCTTCGGGGAGCACCTTCGCCGCTGCCCTGGCGGGGCTCGGGGCGCTCCCCCTGCGGGAGGACCCCGTAGCCTGCGCCGTCCGGCTGGCGGACGGGGGACGCCCGCGGGCGGGAGACCTGGTGGAGAGCTTCGCGCTGGCGAACGCCCTCAGGACCGCCGCGGCGATGCGCTGCGGGCCAGAGGTGCTCGTACATCTGGCGGCCCTCGCCCGGGAGGCCGAGGTGCAGGGTTTCGGCCGGATGGCCCGGGTTATAGCCCCCGAGGTGCCCGGGATAGCCGGCCCCGGCTCCGAATGGCTGAAGGAGCACGGGCTCCCCGGCCTACTCGCCCGGCTCGGAGACGACCTGCACGACACCCTTACCGTCTGCGGGCGCCTCGGTGAGGTGGTCCCGCAGGAGCCCCCGCCCGCGCCGCAGGATCCCCCGGAGGACCGCTTTGTCTTCGTCGAGGCCCGGGCCTCCGGGGCCGAGGCCCTCTGCAGCCTCCCCGGGGAGGCGGAGGAGCCGGCGGGCGAGTGCAGCGTCTACCTCTCCGAGAAGAGCGCCGCCCGGGCGGTCCGGTGGGAGCGGGTCGAGCCCGGCTCCCTCCTCGTCGTGGTCGGGTGCGGGCCGC
>JADDKG010000107.1 GCA_020253895.1 Rubrobacter sp. | reverse complement strand
CCTCCCTGAGCATCGGGTGATCGTCGGCGACCAGCACCCGGATCCTGCCCTCCCCGGTCACCCTCACCCGCCCTCCAGCGGTACCTTGGCCTCCACCCGGGTGCCTCCTCCGGGGGTGCTGGAGATCCCGAGGCTCCCGCCGAGCAGCCGGGCCCGCTCCCGCATCCCGGAGAGCCCGTGACGCCCGGGGGGTACGAGGGACGGATCAAAGCCCCGCCCGTCGTCCTCCACCCGCAGCCGGACCTCCTCGGGGGTCAGGGTGAGCAGCACCGTCACCCGGTCGGCGGCGGCGTGCCGGGCGGCGTTGTTCAGGGCCTCCTGGCAGATGCGGTACAGGCCCGTCTCCACCCGCGGGGGAAGGGGACGGGCTCCGTTGACCGCCCGGAAGCGGGCGGCTGTGCCTGTCTCCCGCTCCCACCTCCCGGTCAGCAGGGCGAGCGCCCCGGCGAGGGAGCGCCCCTCCAGCGGGGCGGCCCGGAGGTCAAGCACCGAGCGGCGGGCCTCCTCCAGGTTTGTCCGGGTGAGGGCCAGGGCCCGTGAGACCTCCTCCCGGGCCTTGTCCGGGGAGCCTGCTTCAAGGAGCGCCTCGGCCGTCTCCAGCCGGAGCGCCGTTGCGGCGAGGCCCTGGGCTATGGTGTCATGGATCTCGCGCGCCAGCCGGTTCCGCTCCTCGGAGGCCCCGAGCAGGGAGCTGCGGGCGAAGAGGCGGGCACGCTCCACGGCGATGCTCAGCAGGTCGCCCGTGGTGTACAGCAACCGCAGGTCCTCCGGGGAGAGGCTGCGCCAGTCGTGGCTCGCCACGTTCATCACGCCGAGCTTCGTCTCCCCCGAGTAGAGCGGGATGCTCGCGTGGTAGCGTAGGCCGTCGGTGCCGTCCACCAGCCCCGAGAGCCGGCTGCAGGCCAGCACGTTCACGTTGGCGGCCCCTTCCAGGTCTCCCTTCTTGTAGGTGTCCAGGCAGTAGCAGTAGCGGGAGCCGTCCATGAGCGGGGGGTTCTCCGCCAGCGCGGCCGGGAGGTTCATGGTGGCGGCCAGGTAAGGCTCCCGGCCTTCCATCAGCCAGATCCAACCGGTCTCAAGCCCCAGCAGCTCTGCGACCCGGGCGAGGGTGAACCGGAGCGCTTGCTGGAGGTCCACGGACCGGTTGAGCTCCCGGGCGACCGCGTTGATGACCGCAAGCTCGTGGTTGCGGCGCTCCAGATCCTTCGTCTCCGAACCGCCTTCTTTGGGGCTTTCCAACCGGTCTCCTCCTCGGAGGAGTTTACCAGAGCGGCAGCGGGTTGCCGCAGGGCGCCCACCTGGGGTATCTTCCTACGAGGGGGAAGATCCAAATGAAAGGAGGCGTCCGAGAAGATGAGCTTTTTCCCGCGGAAGATCCTGCTCGCCACCGACGGTTCCCGTGAGGCGAGACTTGCCGCCCAGGCCGCCGCAGAACTGGCCAAAAGCACCGGCTCCGAGCTCCACCTGGTCTACGTGCTGCCCACGGCGCTCCAGCCACCGTACCCGCACTTCTTCCAGCGCGAGCGGGTGGAGGCTGAGATGGGGAGGCTGAGGGAGGAGGCCCGGAGCTTTCTGGAGCGGCAACGGGAGCAGCTGGAGGCCGAAGGGGCTACGGTGGAGGAGGTGCATCTGCGGGAGGGCAGGGCGGACGAGGAGATCGTCCGGCTGGCCGAGGAGCTGGGGGCGGGGCTCATCGTGGTCGGCAGCCGGGGTCTGACCGGTCTGCGGCGGGCGCTCATGGGCAGCGTCTCTGACTCCGTGGTCCGCCACGCCCACTGCCCGGTACTTGTGGTCCGGGAGGATGGGGGCGGGGGGTCCTAGGTCCTGTTCTGGCGCCTTCTTCTCGCGCGCCGGTAGGCGTACAGGCCGAGCCCCAGGATCACCAGGGCCACCACCCCGTAGCCGAAGGAGCGGGCCACGGTGAGCAGCTCGTCCCAGTACTCGCCGAACACGTAGCCCACGAGCGAGTAGGAGACGGACCAGAGGGTCACCGCGGCGAGGTTGTAGGGCAGAAAACGGTAGTAGTTCATCCGGGAGACCCCGGCGAAGAGCGGGGTCATGCTCCTGAGGCCCGGGCCGAAGCGCCCCACGAAGACCGTCTTCCCCCCGTGGCCCTCGAAGTACCGCTCGGCCTTTGCGAGGCTCCGCTCGTTGATCAGGAAGTGCAGCAGGCGCATCTTGAGGAGGCGTGAGATCAGGGGGCGCCCGCCGATCCTGCCGACCCAGTAGACCATGTTGTCCGAGACGAGCGCGCCGCAGAAGCCGGCGAGCATGATGAAGGGGAGATCCACGCGGGGGCTGGTGTTGGCGAGCCAGCCCCCGGCGAAGAGCACTATGTCCCCCGACGCCGGGAGCCCGAAGTTGTCCAGCGCCGCCCCCAGGAAGACCACCAGGTAGCCGTGCGCGAGCAGCAGGCCGGTGATGAAGGAGAGCAGCCCCCCCGGGGACTGGGGGATCGAACGGAGAAAGTTTGCCAGGGCCTCTACCACAGGCCGCCTTTATACCATGGCACGGTCCGGAACCGGGTTAAGGGGGTGTAAACTACCGGCCGGTGCGGCGTGGACGAGGGGTTTGCACAGCTAAGCTTTCCGGAGAAGGACCCCGTAGAGGCCCTTGGCAGCCCGTTAGCCCGGCGGGTGGAGGTCCACGGGGAGCTCCCCTCCACCCAGGAGCGGGCGCGGGAGCTGGCCCGCGCCGGGGCGCGGCACGGCACCCTGGTGCTCGCGCGGGTGCAGACCGGGGGGCGGGGGCGGCTGGGGCGCTCCTGGGCCTCCCCGCCGGGAGGGCTCTGGATGTCGCTCGTACTCCGCCCGGCGCTCTCGCCGGGGAAGCTGCACAGGATCACCCCGGCGGCCGCGGTCGCCGGGGCCAAGGCCCTCTGGCAGCTTGG
>JADDKG010000106.1 GCA_020253895.1 Rubrobacter sp. | reverse complement strand
CCCTCGCCCGCGAGACCCTGGGAGGCAACGGTATACTGCTGGAGCACCGGGTCATGGAGCACATGGCGGATATCGAGGGGGCGTACACCTACGAGGGGACCGACGACATAAACGCCCTGATCGTCGGCCAGGCCATAACCGGCCACCGCGCCTTCGCCCCCCGCCCCCCGAACCCCTCGTAAAAGGGTTCACCTCCCTCCCCTTGTCGGCCTCCCGGACGCCGCTAGAATCTTCCCCGCTATGTGCAATCTGCATATTGTGACGGGGAGGTAGCGCCGGCTTGGAAGAGCGGACGCTCACCCTGAGAGACGGCACGCGGGTAAGGGTCCGGGAGTACCGGCCGGATGACGCCCCGGCGCTGGAGCGGATGTTCGGGCGCCTCAGCGACCGGACCCGCTACCTCCGCTACTTCGGCCCCACCAAGGAGCTTCCGAGGCAGAAGCTCCGGCGCTTCTCCGGGCCGGACGGCGGGAGGCGGCTGGGGCTGGTCGCGCTGGACCCGGAGGACCCGCGGGAGATCATAGCGTTCGTCTGCTACGACCGGGAGGGCGAGGAGGACGCCGCCGAGTACGCGGCGGTCGTCGAGGACCGCTACCAGGGAAGGGGACTGGGCCTCGAGATGACCCGCCTGCTCGTCGCAGAGGCCCGGGAGCGCGGCATCCGGCACCTCTACGCCCTGGTCCTCCCCGAGAACCGGCGGATGCTCGGCCTCCCGAAGAAGCTCGAGCTCCCCGACGAGCTCAGCTGGGAGGACGGCGTAGAACGGGTAAACATGCGCCTCTGAGGCCGGAGGGCCTCAGAGGCACGTGCTCTTTCGCAAGGAGAGAGGGAGGCCTTCCCTAGACCCGC
Source organism: Rubrobacter sp. (assembly GCA_020253895.1). Lineage (GTDB taxonomy): Bacteria > Actinomycetota > Rubrobacteria > Rubrobacterales > Rubrobacteraceae > Rubrobacter_B. The sequence goes on along the minus strand of JADDKG010000106.1, from coordinate 4,607 downwards.
TCGAAGATCGCCGCTATCCCCATCCCCCCGCCGATGCACAGGGTCACCAGCCCGTAGCGGCCGCCGGTGCGGGCGAGCTCGTGCAGGATCTTGACGGTCAGGATGGCCCCGGTGGCGCCGATGGGATGGCCGAGGGCCACCGCCCCGCCCAGGGGGTTGAGCTTCTCCTCGGGCACCTTGAGCTCCCGCCCCACGGTCACCGCTATGGAGGCGAAGGCCTCGTTGGCCTCCACGATATCCATGTCCTCGATGGAGAGCCCGGCCTTCTTCAGCGCCGCCTGCGAGGCCGGGACCATCCCGACCCCCATGATCGCCGGGTCCACCCCGGCAACCGCCGCCGAGACCAGCCGGCCGGCCACCGGCAGCCCCAGCTCCTCGGCCTTGCGGGCGCTCGAGACCAGCATCAGGGCGGCGCCGTCGTTGATCCCGCTGGCGTTGCCCGCGGTGACCGTCCCGCCGTCCCGCTTGAAGACCGGCTTGAGCCGGGCGAGCCCCTCGAGCGAGGCGTTCTCCCGGACGTGCTCGTCCTTGACGAACTTCACCGTCTCCTTTTTCTGGCGTACCTCCACGGGGACTATCTGCTCGTCGAAGTAGCCCTCGGCGATCGCCCGGGCCGCCCGCTGGTGGCTGCGGACCGCGTAGGCGTCGGAGTCCTCCCGGCTGACGCCGTAGCGCTCCGCCACGTTCTCGGCGGTCATCCCCATGTGGTAGTCGTTGAAGATGTCCCACAGCCCGTCGTAGACCATGTGGTCCAAGATGTCCGCCTTCGGCATACCCATCCGGTAGCCGTAGCGGCCCTTGGGGAGCAGGAACGGGGCCTGGTCCATGTTCTCGATCCCACCGGCCAGGACCACCTCGGCGTCGCCGAGCGCTATCTCCTGGGCCGCCGAGACGATGGCCTGAAGCCCCGAGCCGCACATCCTGTTGAGGGTCATCGCGGGGGCCTCAACAGGAAGCCCGCTCTTTATCCCCACCTGCCGGCCGGGGTTCATCCCCTGCCCGGCCGAGAGGATGTTCCCGACTATCACCTGGTCGACCTGCTCGGGGTCGACCCCGGAGCGGGAGATGACCTCCCGGCCGACGGTCGCCCCGAGCTCGGTGGCCGGCACGTCCTTGAGCGAGCCCCCGAAGGTCCCGATGGCGGTCCTGAGCGGGGTGGAGATCACTACCTCCCTGCCGTTGCCGAAGCTCACGCGCTCCTCCTTCCCTTAAAAAGCCTCAAGATCCCAAAAGAGTACACCGGCGGCCGGAGCCGGGATTAAAGCTCGGGCCGCCGCCTCTGCCCTTACCTCCCCTGCGCCCGCTGCACGCTCCCTTGGTAGTAGGCGAACAAGGAGCTCAGGAAATCCGCGTAGGCGTTCATGGACTGTCGGGCCAGCTCCTGGGCGGCCTCCTGCTGGCGCCGCTGCTGCTCCATGAGGCTCTGTGCCAGCTCCCGGTTGCCGGCCGCCTGCTCCTGCAGGTTGCGCACCACGCTGTTAAAGAAGGCCTGGGTTAGCTCGGCGTTGAGCTGTTGGGCGGAGACGGCCCGGTTGGCCATGGCCTGGTACGTCTCCCGCACCGCCTCGGCGAACTTCTCGGCGGCCTCCTCTATCTTCTTCTGCTGCTTCTCGTCCATCCCGATATCCCCTTTCCTCTTTCCCGCACCCAGTTTACTACCCGCCCCGTCCCTGCTCCACACGCACCATAAGAGAGGAGAAGGGGCAGGACCCTGCCTACCGGTCCCGCCCCTCGAAGCAACCAACCACCGACAGCCGGGCTCTCCCTACCCGCGCCACCTCCCTGACTCCTCGAGCTGGGCTCCGTAGTGCCGGAGCGGCGCGTACAGGAGATCCACGTACGCGTCGACCGACTCGCGGAGAAGCTCGCGCAGCGCCTCCTGCTGGCGGAGGGCATGGTCCGCGAGCTGCCTTCCCGCCTCCCGGTTGACCTCCACCCGGTCTCGCAGCTCCTCGATGTAGCGGTCGACCAGATCCTGTGCAAAGCGCACGTTACGCTGCTGGATACCCGCCAGATGCGCCAGCATCACCCCATAGATACCCCAGGCACTCTCAGCCAGCCTCTCGGCGGCCGTCCCTTCCGCCTCTGCCATGACGCTCAAGCTCCTTTCCCCGCCGGCGCTAACGCCGCTCCTTGTTGCCGCGCTCCTCGTCCTCCGGCTCGTCCCGCATCGGACGGCCGGTGTACATCCTGAAAAAGGTATCCATCATCTGCTGGTATTGCTCCAGAGACTTGGCCCAGAAATCCAGGTAGGCCCTCCCCGCGTCGGTGATGGAGTACATCCTCCGGGCCGGTCCTCCCTTGGAGGTCTCCCAGGTGGACTTTACGATCCCCTCCTTCTCCATCTGCCGCAGCGTCCGGTAGAGCGTGCCCGGGTTTATCGCCTCAAAGCCGAACTTGGCCGCACGCTCCATAAGCTCGTACCCGTAGGAGTTCCAGTCCCGCAGCGACAGCAGGATCACCGGCACCAGCCAGTTCCTGGGCCGGGCCTCGACCCCCCGGAACTCCTTCCCCCAGGGCCCGGAGCCCCGCTCCCTGCGCTCGTCGTTCATCGATCTCTCTTCCATTGTATATGCATCCTACATATATGTACTGATATGTCAAGAGATCTCGTCGGCATCTGGTGACATTGTAACGTTCTTTTTGCGGACGTCCGCGAACAGGATGGGTATTTGAACGGGGTATGGGGGGGCACTAGACTGGGGGCTGTAGGGAAGGCGGAGCGTGCGGAAGACGGGAGGAGCCTGATGGGCGAGCTCAGGGGATCGGTGGCTGTAGTGACGGGGGCGGGCCGCGGCATTGGTCGGGCCATAGCCGAGGAGCTGGCCGGAGGCGGCGCGCGGGTGGTGGTTAACTACTCGCGGAGCAAGGGGCCGGCGGAGGAGCTGGTGCAGAAGATCTCATCCTCCGGCGGGGAAGCGGTAGCGATCCAGGGCGACGTCTCCGACGCGGGGCAGGCGGCCCGGCTCATCGAGCAGACCGTGGAGAGGTTCGGCAAGCTCGACGTCTTGGTCAACAACGCCGGGATAAACATAGACAGGACGATGAAAAAGATGACCCCTGAGGAATGGGATAAGGTCGTCCAGGTAGACCTCAACAGCTGCTTCTACACCGTAAAGGCCGCCCTCCCCCACTTTATGGAGAACGGGGGAGGCAAGATCGTCAACATAAGCTCCTTCGTCGGGCAGGCGGGAAACTTCGGGCAGGCAAACTACGCGGCAGCAAAGGCCGGCATCATAGGCTTTACCAAGACAGCGGCCCTCGAGCTCGCCCGCTACAACGTCTGCGTGAACGCCGTGTGCCCGGGCTTTATCGAGACGGATATGTTCGCCGGCGTCCCCGAAGAGGTGCAGGAGAAGATAAAGGCCCGCATACCCCTCGGCAGGATCGGCAAGCCCACGGAGGTGGCCCGCGCCGTCCGCTATCTCATCGAAGACGGCGACTACATCACCGGCCAGACCCTCAACGTGAACGGCGGCGTGTATATGTAAAGCACACACGAGCGCCGCACACCTTACCCGCGGGCTCCCTTCCGGGAGCCCGCACGGTTTGGGATACAATGCCCGCAGCCCTTCCACCATCACGGTCGTAGCACCGTTGCACTTAAGTGCGCAGGATATATACGTAATAAGTGAATATAATCATGGGCGGTATATGCGACGGTACGACGGCTAACTATTGGAAAGGTGGAACGATGGGCAGACTCAGCGGTCGGGTTGCGGTTGTCACCGGGGCGGCTCGGGGCATAGGCGCTGCGGAGGCCATCCGGCTGGCCCAGGACGGGGCGAGCGTGGCCGTGCTGGACCTGTCTGCGGAGGCGTGTGGCGAGACGGTCGAGGCGGTAGAGGCCACCGGCGCGGAGGCCCTTGCCGTAGGGTGTGACGTCTCCGATGCCCGGCGGGTGGAGGAGGCCTTTGAGGAGGTCGTGGGGCGCTTCGGGCGGCTGGACATCCTGGTGAACAACGCCGGGATCATCCGGGACAACCTCTCGTTCAAGATGAGCGAGGAGGACTGGGACCTGGTGCTCGACGTCCACCTCAAGGGCAGCTTCCTGTGCTCCAAGGCGGCGCAGAAGTACATGGTGGAGCAGAACTACGGCAAGATAGTCAACACCAGCTCCGTGGTGGCGCTCGGCAACCGGGGGCAGGCCAACTACTCCTCGGCGAAGGCCGGCCTGCAGGCGCTCACCCGGACGCTGGCGCTGGAGCTGGGGAGGTTCAACATAAACGTCAACGCGGTGGCGCCCGGCTGGATCGAGACGGAGATGACCCGGGAGGCCGCCGAGCGGGTGGGGATGACCATCGAGGAGATGAAGGAGAAGTTCGCCAAGAGCATCCCCCTGCGGCGCTTCGGGCGGGTGGACGACATCGCCAACGTGGTAGCGTTCCTGGTCTCGGACGAGGCCTCCTACATAAGCGGCGAGACCATCTACGTGGCGGGCGGTCCGGCGAGCGCGGTGGTCTGAGGCGCGGGGAGCGCCCCGCTGTGGTAGTATCGGTTGGGTAGAGAAGCGCTGGGGGTGCCTCGGTAGGGGCTGAGAGCAGACCCTTGGAACCTGAACCGGTTAGCACCGGCGTAGGGAAGCGCGGATAGGGGTAGCGAGACTG
>JADDKG010000105.1 GCA_020253895.1 Rubrobacter sp. | reverse complement strand
TTCTTCCACGTGCACGAGGTGGAGGAGCTCACCGCTCCCTGCGGGATGGAGACGGTGGCCCTGCTCGCCGAGGCCACCCTCGAGAGCCTCCAGCGGCTCACGGCGCTCCCCGCCGGTACGCCGGTGGGCGTCGTGGGCGCTTCGCGCACCTGCATGGAAAACCTCAGCCGGTCTCTGGAGGGGGCCGGGATCGACCACCTGGACTTCAGGGAGGTCTCGGTGGAAGAGCCCCCGGAGGTCCGCCGGCTCCTCCGGGAGGTCCGGGCCGTGGTCTGCTCCAGCCACACCGCCCGCCGGCTGCGGGAGGAGATCGAGGTCCCCGAAGCGGTGGAGATCATCGAGGAGGACCGCACCCTGGACAAGGGCGGGATCGAGATGCTCGGGCGCCTGCTCCGGGAGCTGCCCCCAGAAGAGAAGAGGGCTAAGCCCGGGCGTTGAACCGGTTCATCGCAGCCTCCGGCCCCTCCTCCAGGACCGTCTCCACCGCATCGGCGGCCCGGGGGATAGCCTCCCGCACCACCCGGTCCATCCTGCCCAGCACGTAGTCCGTCACGCCGACCCCCTCCGGGGGGCGTCCTATCCCCACCCGCACCCGGACAAATCCGTTACCCACCCGGGATATCACCGAGCGCAGGCCGTTGTGCCCCCCGGCTCCGCCGCCGACCTTCACCCGCACCGTGCCAGCGGGGAGGTCCAGGTCGTCGTGCACCACGATGAGATCCTCCGCCCGGTAGCCGGAGAGGGCCTCGCCAGACTCGTTCATGAAAGTAGCAGGCTTAAGCAGCACCGCCTCTCTGCCTCCCACCGCAACCCCGGCCGCCTCCGCCCTCCTCGCCCGCCGCCAGCGCCCGCCGTGCCGGCGCGAGAGCTCGTCCACCACCATGTGGCCCGCGTTGTGGCGGGTGAGGGCGTAGCGGCGTCCCGGGTTGCCCAGTCCCACGACAATGGGGACCCCGCCCGGGGTCCCCTCGTCGCGTGCTACGGCGCGGCGCAGCAGGCCGACGATGTCTAGCTCTCCTCCTCGCCGGTATCCTCCTGCTCTGGGGTCTCGGTCTGCGCGGCCTCGGGGGCGGCCTCCTCGGCCTCCTCCTCCACCACGCCGGCGGCCTCCAGCTCCTCCTCGGAGATCCGGGTCGGCGGCGTCACCGTCGCCACCACCTCCTCCGGATCGGAAACCAGCCTGAGCCCTTCAGGCAGCCGGATGTCGCCGAGCGTGAGGTTCTCCTGCATGCCGAGCCCGGAGACGTCCACCTCTATCTCCTGCGGGATGTCGCCGGGCAGGGCCTCGACCTGCACCTCGTAGGCCACCTGCTGCAGCACACCGCCCTCTTTCACCCCGGCAGGCTCCCCGACCAGCACGAGCGGGACTGTCACCTCTATCCTCTCCGTCATGTCCACCGGGGCGAAGTCCACGTGCAGCAGCCGCCCCGTGAGCGGGTCGCGCTGGACGTCCACCACCCGGGCCGTTCTCTTCTCGCCGTCCAGCTCCAGATCGTAGAGGGCGTTGTCCCCGTAGTGCTGCAGGGTATAGTCCACGACCTTCGCCGGCACCGCAAGCGCGATGCTCTGGCCGCTGCCGTTGCCGTACAGAACGGCGGGTATCATACCCGACGCCCGCAGCCGCCGGGCCTCACCCTTGCCCCGGCCCTGGCGTACCCTGGCCTCCAGTGCTACGTTCTCTGCCATCACAAAGCTCCCTCGTGCTAGGTGGTCCTGCCGAAAAACGCTAGAAGAGCTGGTTCTCGCCCATAAATACCGCGCTCACCGACTCGTCGGTGAAGACGTTGCGTATCGTGCTCGCAAGGATCGGCGCGATCGTGAGCGTGCGTATCTTAGACCGCGGCTTGCCGGGCTTCAAGGGCAGCGTGTCGGTCACCACCACCTCCCGGATGGGGGACTCCTCGATCCGTTCGTAGGCCCGGCCGGAGAAGACCGCGTGGGTCGCCGCCGCGTAGACCTCCGTCGCGCCCTCGCTCAGCAGCGCCTCCGCCGCCCCCACCATCGTCCCACCGCCGTCGATGATGTCGTCGATCAGGATCGCCCGCCGGCCGGCCACCTCCCCGATCACGTGGGTCACCTCGGACTCGCCGGGGCCGCGCCGGATCTTGTTGACGATGGCCCAGGGCAGCCCGAGGTGGTCGGCGAGGCGCTTGGCCATCTTTACCTCGCCGGTGTCCGGAGCCACGACCACCGTGTCCGGGGCGTTCCGGAAGCCCTCGTCCACGAAGTGGTCCACAAAGGTGTGCATCGCCGTCAGGTGGTCCACCGGGAAGCTGAAGAAGCCCTCTATCTGGCCCACGTGCAGATCCATCGTCATGATCCTGTCCGCCCCGGCAACCTTCAGCATCTCGGCCACCAGCCGGGCCGTGATCGGCTCGCGCGGCTTGGTCTTCCGGTCCTGGCGGGAGTAGGCGTACCAGGGGATGACCACCACGATGCTCTCCGCCGAGGCCCGCTTGGCCGCGTCCACCATGACAAGAAGCTCCATGAGGTTCTTGTTCACCGGGTCGCACAAGGATTGCACGATAAACACGTCGGCGCCCCGGATGCTTTCCAGGTAGCGGGCGTAGACCTCGCCGTTGGAGAACTGGATGAGCTCGACGCTCCCCAGCTCGAGGTCCAGCCGGTCCGCTATCCGCTCGGCCAGCGCCGGATATCCCCCGCCGGAGAACAGCATCAGGCGCTTCTCGGCCACCTGCGACAGGTACCCGTTTTGCCGCATATCGCTTTCTAGCCCTCCGTCTTAGCTCGTGGCCGGTCCTCGGACCGCGCGCCGGGAGCGTCCCGGATCACCCGCGCAGGCATACCCACCGCCAGTTTGCCCGGGGGGATGTCCTTGTTGACCACGCTTCCGGCGCCCAGATACGCTCCTTCCCCTATTGTAACAGGGGCGATAAGGTTGGTGTTCACCCCGGTGAAGGCCCCGTCTTCTATGACCGTCCGGTGCTTTTTGGTACCGTCGTAGTTGGCGGTTATGGTCCCGGCGCCGAGGTTGGCGTCCTCCCCGATCTCCGCGTCGCCCACGTAGGAGAGGTGGGGGACCTTGCTCCGGGCCCCCACCCGGGTGTTCTTCACCTCGCAGAAGGCCCCCACCTTGGAGCCCTCCTCAAGCACCGTCCCCGGCCGCAGGTAGGCGTAGGGCCCGACGGTGGCCCCCGGCCCGACCCTGGCCCCCCTCCCCACCGAGTGCTCCACCACCGCGCCGTCCTCGACCACCGTGTCCACGAGGTCGGTGGAGGGACCGATGACGCAGTCGGAGCCGATCCGGGTCTTCCCCCGCAGGAAGGTGCCCGGCAGGATCACCGTGTCCCGGCCTATCTCCACCGAAGCCTCGATGTGGGTGCTCACCGGGTCCCGGACGGTAACCCCCTCCTTCATGTGTGCGTCCAGAATGCGCCGCCGGAGGATCTCCTCGGCCCGGGCGAGCTGTGAGCGGTCGTTGACGAGGTTAGCCTCCTCCAGATCCTTGAGCCGGTAGGTGACCGCCCGGCTCCGGCGGCCGATGATCTCCAGCACGTCCGTGAGGTAGAGCTCGCCCTGGCCGGTGTCGGAGGAGATCTCCTCGATCGCCCGGCGCAGCTCGGGGAGCTCGAAGGCGTACAGCCCCAGGTTGCAGAGCCTGTTCTGGCGCTCCGCCTCGGTGGCGTCCCGCTCCTCGGTGATCCGGACCACCCCGGCGTCCTCGGTGACCCTCCCGAGCCCCGAGGGGTCGGGGAGCTCGGCCACCAGCACCGTCGCGCCCACCCCCACCGACCGGTGCCTCTCAAGCAGCTCCCCGAGGGTCCGGTCGGAGATAAGGGGGCCGTCCCCGTTGACGACCAGCAGCACCCCCTCCTCCTCGGGTATGGCCCCGAGGGCGACCCGCACCGCGTCCCCCGTGCCCCGCTGCTCGGGCTGCAGCACCGGCTCGGCGTCCTCCGGAAGCACCGCCCGCACCTGGTCGGCCTGGTGGCCCACCACCACAAGCAGCCTCTCCGGGACCAGAGGCCGGATCGCCCCGATCACGTAGTTGACCATCGGCACCCCGCACAGGGTGTGCAGCACCTTCGCCCGGTTGGACTTCATCCGGGTTCCCTTGCCCGCCGCGAGCACCACGGCAAAGAGCGGCGATGCGGATCCTGCCTGGGACATAGGACTCCTTAGGTCTGTTGCCGGTCTCCGCGGGACGGCCCCGCAGGCTGGGGCGGCAGGATTCGAACCTGCGATCCCGGGACCAAAACCCGGTGCCTTGCCGCTTGGCTACGCCCCAACACCACGTCCGCGCCGCGATTATACTGGCTGCCCCGCCGGCTTGTCAGCCGCCCACAAGCTCAAGCCCGCACCCCACCG
>JADDKG010000104.1 GCA_020253895.1 Rubrobacter sp. | reverse complement strand
TCATCGAGGACGATTACGACAGCGAATACCGCTATGTCGGACGGCCGCTGCCCGCGCTGATGCCGCTCGGCGTCCTCATCGCCGGGCTCGGCATGGCCCTCGTGGGCGTCGCCCCGGGGTACGCAGCGGTCTTCGCCTGCACCGTGCTGAGCGGCGTTGGCGTGGCGGCCTTCCATCCGGAGTCCGCCCGGTTCGCCAACTACGTCTCCGGCTCCCGCCGGGCCCGCGGGATGAGCCTCTTCTCTGTAGGGGGCAACGCCGGTTTCGCGCTCGGGCCGGTGCTGACCACCCCGCTGGTCCTGCTGTTCGGGCTCCCCGGCACCCTGTTTCTGGCGATCCCCGCGGCAGCGATGGCCGCCGTCCTGCTGCACGAGCTTCCGCGCCTGCAGGGCTTCCGGCCGGAGGAGGGGATGCCCGAGGAGGGAGGCGGCGAGCCGTCCGCTACGGACCGCTGGGGGCCGTTCACCGTCATGGCGGGCGTCGTGGTGCTGCGGTCGCTCATCTACTTCGGGCTTGTGGCCTTCGTGGCCTCCTACTACGTGCGGGTGCTCGGGACCTCCGAGGCCTGGGGCAACACCGCGCTCGCGGTGCTCACCGGTGCGGGGGCCGTGGGGACGCTGGTGCTCGGCCCGCTCGCGGACCGCTTCGGGCGGCGGGCGGTCTTGGTATGCTCGATGCTGGTGCTGGGGCCGGTCCTCTTCGCCTTCGCACACGCCGGGCCGGTCTCCGGGATGGCCCTCCTGGCGCTCGCCGGGGCCGCGATAGTCGGCACCTTCGGGGTGACCGTGGTGATGGGGCAGGAGTACCTGCCGCGCAGCATAGGGCTCGCCGCCGGGGTGACGATGGGGCTCTCCATCGGGCTCGGCGGGGCGGGGGCCCCGGTGCTGGGTTATGTCGCGGATCTCTACGGGCTGCACGCCACCATGCTCCTTATCTCGGGGCTGCCGCTGCTGGCTCTCCTTCTTGCCCTCGCCCTGCCGGAAGGCCGCCGGGTGTGAGAGGTACCACAGCGGCGACGCCCGCCGCGGCTAAGATATCCGGCATGGTCCCCGAGCCTGCCAGAACGCCGGACGGAAGATGAGGATCTTTTACCGCCTGGGGCGTTTCGACTACCGTTGGCGCTGGGCGATCCTCGCCTTTTGGGCGGTGCTCGTCGCCACCGGGGCCTTCTTCGCGCCGCGCATCGGCGGTGAGCTCGAGGGGGGAGGCTTCGACGGCGCGGGGACCGAGGCCGAGCGGGTGCAGGACATCATGGTCGAGGAGTTCGGCGTCTCCCCGGCTACCCTCACCGTCGTCTTTGACGGCGGGGGGCTGCCGGCCCGGAGCGAGGAGTTTCAGCGGGCCGAGCGGGAGGCCCTCGAGCCGCTGCGGGAGATGGACGAGGTCCGCTACGTCTCCACCTACGCCACCACCGGCGACCGGCGCTTTATCTCCGAGGACGGCGAGGAGACGTATGCCGTGGTGGCCTTCGACGTCTCCATCGACAAGACACAGGATCTAGTCGACGAGGTGCGGCAGAAGGTCCGCTCCGACCGGCTGGAGACCTACGTGACCGGTGCTCCCGCGGTCTACCAGGACATCCAGACCGCCAGCAACGAGGATATCCGGAAGGCCGAGAAGTACGCCTTCCCGCTGGCGGTGCTCATCCTTATCTTCGCCTTCGGCACGGTGGTCGCCGCCGGGGTGCCGGTGCTCATCGGGGGGGCGAGCGTGCTCTCCACCTTCGCTGTGCTGTACTTTGTGGCCGGCTCCTACGACATGTCCATCTTCGTGCTGACGATCTCCACGATGCTGGGGCTTGGGCTGGGGATAGACTATGCCCTGTTCGCGGTGAGCCGCTTCCGGGAGGAGCTGGAGGACTACCCGGTGGAGGAGGCGGTCCCGCGGATGGTGGCGACGGCGGGGCGTTCGATCTTTTTCTCCGGGATGGCGGTCATGATCGGGCTCTCCGGCCTGCTCTTCTTCCCGTTCATGTTCATGCGCTCTATCGGGGCTGCGGGGGTGATCGTGGTGTCCGTCTCGGTCCTGGCGGCGCTGACGCTGCTGCCAGCGTTTGTGGGCGTGCTGGGCCACCGGGTGAACGCGCTCTCGATCCGGCGCCACCGGGGCGCGCCGGGGACCCGCTTCTGGAGCCGGAGCGCGGAGCTGGTGATGCGCCGGCCGGTGATCGTTATCCTCATCGTGGGGGCGCTGCTGGCGGCTATGCTCTACCCGGCGCTGCACATGAACCTTGCGGTCCCGGAGGCGAGCGTGCTCCCGAAGAAGTACGAGTCGCGCGCCGGCGACGACATCCTGAAGCGGGAGTTTGACTACCAGGCCCTGAACCCCATTCAGGTGGTGGCGAGGTTATCACACGACCCGCTGAGCGCGGCCGGCCTGGCGGACATAAAGGAGCTGGGGGAGCGGCTCGCGGCGACGGGCGAGGCCAGGGAGATCACGAGCGTCTACACTATCGGGGAGCGGGCCGCGCTGGAGTACGCCCGGCGTGTGGAGCAGGCCCGCGAGCAGGCCCGGGAGCGGGTAGACCGGCGGGTGGAGCAGGCGGTCGAAGCCCGGCTGGCCGGGATCCGCTCCCAGCTTGGGTTCGTCCCTCCGGGCGCGAAGGAGAGGATCCGTGAGGAGGCCCGGAGGAGGGCGGAGGCGGAGCTTGAACGACGGCTACCGGGGCTCCCGGAAGGGGTCTCGCCGGAGAGGGTGACCCCCGAGGGGGTCGCGAACTTCCTCGAGCTTCCCGCGGCCCGCAGCTCCGGGCAGCTCCGGCAGGCGCTCGACTCCTACGTAGCCGGGGACCGGGCGCTCATCCAGGTGGTGGGCCGGGATAATCCCTACTCCGAAGAGGCCTACGCGGCGGTCGAAGAGCTGCGCTCGGTCGAACCCCCGGAGGGGACGAGCTTCCTCGTCGGCGGGCTCTCCGCCGGCCAGCGGGACTTCATAGCCAGCCTCTACGGGAAGGCGCCCTACGTCGTGGGGTTCGTCCTCGGGGTGACCTACCTGATCCTGCTCTTCACCTTCCGCTCGGTGTTCATCCCGCTCAAGGCGGTGGTCGTGAACATCCTGAGCCTTACGGCAAGCTTTGGCGCGATGGTCTTCGTCTTCCAGGACGGTCACCTGTCGGACCTGCTGAACTTCACCCCTCTGGGCTTCGTGGACGCAACCCTGCCGATCCTGATGTTCTGCACCATCTTTGGCGTCTCGATGGACTACGAGGTGTTCCTGCTCTCCCGGATCCGGGAGGCCTACGAGAACGGCGACTCGAACACCGCGAGCGTGGCTAAGGGACTTACCTCGACGGCGGGGATCATCACCTCGGCGGCGGCGATTATCATCGCGGTCACAGGGGCGTTCGCTTTTACCGGAATAGTGCTCATCAAAGCCGTGGGCCTCGGGCTGGCCGTGGCCGTCTTCGTGGACGCCACCATCATCCGGGTGCTCCTGGTCCCGGCCACCATGCGTATCCTGGGCGACTGGAGCTGGTGGCCGGGCGGGCGCAGGAGCACCTTCCACCCCGATGGTGGAGATTGATCCGTATCAATTCTTGATCCTGTTCGGAGAGAGGGCTACACTTTACCGTCAGGATGATGGAGTTCGAGCAGATCCTGCGGAGCCGGGGCTACCGGCTGACCAACCAGCGGCGGGTGATCGTCCGGGAGCTGGAGGGCGAGCGGCACCTATCGGCGGAGGAGATCTACGACCGGGTGAAGGAGGAGCATCCGGAGCTGGGTCTGTCGACGGTGTACCGGACGCTGGATCTCTTGC
>JADDKG010000103.1 GCA_020253895.1 Rubrobacter sp. | reverse complement strand
GGTAGAAGATATTTTGCCCTACGTTGGCTCCGGCTTCGCCACCCGAACCCGCGCCTCGTTCCCGAGGATCGTACTTGACATGGAAATAGCTCTCCGTCCTGGTTACCTCGGGCAACCCGACGACCCACCCAAACTCCACGCAGCTCTTACGAGGCGTGGACCGTTTACCCTGGGTTATCAGGATACCCTCGGCATCGTCCATCGCACAGTGCTGCAGGACCCTATCTATCAATTCCTGGTTTCCGACACCGTCCGGCAAACTGCTGAAGAACTCCGTGTCGGCGTTTATCCGGTTGGCGTCGAACACGCGACATCCGGCGCAAAGTGGTAGATCCGCGCTCATGGCCGCTTCCTGGAAGTGCTCGGCTTGAATGTGCTTGAACATGTCGCCGGAGATCCCGTTGACGACTTGGAGCTCACCTGCGTCGTCAACGATATGCACCATCCTGGTCTGGAGCTGGTTGCCCTCGGCCCCCTCGTTGTTGAGGGAGTGCAGATCCAGGGTCAGACGACCCGTTATAGAGATCGAATCTATCTGGTTAGCCACTTACGTTCTCCTCCACTTGACCTTGCTGTCCAACCTCTTCCTGAACTACGGCCGGTTCCACGTCCTCGGAGGTTCGCGGATCACGAGCCGACCCGTACGCTATAAGCAGCATCGCCACGGGCTCGGATCCTTTGGTGTCCACAAGCTCTACGACGTGGTCCAGATCGCTCGTGGTCAACCGCGGCCTTCTGCGTCCACCTTTTCCTTTAAGTTGTTCCTCACGCCGGGCGTTCTCGTAGTTGTAGCGCGCCACGAAATCGCTTAACGCGGAGATGAACTGCTCAGGGAAGCGAGCTTTACGCTTGAGGTCTTGGAACAACCCGTATTCGATCTCAAAGACCTGATTATCTTTGGCCTTGTGGTATTGCTCGATCACGGTAGCCCTCCGGATGGCCGCGGCCACGGCCCGGAAGCCAGGATCGTCTACTATATCTTTAAACTTATCGCCGAAACTCAACAATAACCTCCTCAGGTTGCGCGTGGTGAACTGCCAGACAAACCGTTTTCTCTCGCGGGCTTTGACCACGTGCGGCGCGTAAGAAGCCAGAAACTCCAGTAGGGTCTTGGCATCGCCGGCCGAGAGGAAATCCCGGTAGAGAAAGAGCAATCCGGCCTCTTCGCTCTTCTCCTCATCAAGTAGAGCCAGAACTCTGCGATGCTCCTCCAAGATCTCCAGCCATTCGTTCGCGTTTTCTTCCGTGACGGGGAACCACCCCGGCAGCCTGATAAAGCTAGTGTTGGCCAGGGCACGAGCGTTACCGAGGCTCTTGAAATAGGCCGTCTGGAGGCCGGAGACCACATCCCTGGGCGTCCTGTAACGCTCTTCGGATTCCTCCTGAGCCAGGTGCCCCACCAGAATTTGAGCTAAGCCCAGAGAGCCCTGAACGTCTATCTGGGCGGATGACCACGGCAAGTTCAGCTTGAAGAACTCATCGGATAAGCCGCCTAAAGCCCCGACTTCCAGGCTTTTCGACGTCATCACGAACAGCTTGATGTCGCTGCCTATGGCGCGTGCATTGGTCACCAACTCTAGCCCCAGGTACTTGAGATACTCCTCGAACCAGTCCAGAAACTCGCCCGTACTCAGCGTTTTGGCCAAGCCCATTACGGTCTTGGGCATGTTTACGCCTTTTCCAACGGAAGGGGTAAAGACCTGTACTACCGACAGCTTCGGAGCGAACGCGCCCTTTACCTCGCTTACGTCCTTTCCCGTCGCCAGAGCAGCGAGCTTAGCGCGTAGTGTCGCGGCAAATTCCTCAGGGGCCGAGGCTCTGATCGCCTCGTGAAGCTTGTTGTAGGGACCGAATCCCTGCAAGACATTGACGTTCTGGTAAAGGTACCAGCGCGGCATGGGCTCTGCCTGCTTCAGTTGAGCCCGCTGCTCCTCGGACAACCTGCCTTTCGTTGCTCGCCTCAGAGAGTTCCGCAGCTTCCGGTATTTGAGCAGCCTCTCGCGCTCGGCCTTGTAGTCTATAGAGTTGGGCGGTGCATTAGAGTCCTTCTTGAGCTTTATGTAACGGTAGCCCGGATCGTCGTGGACCCACTCGTAGTCGAGGGAATACAGATCGACGGGTCTTCTGAAGGTTAGCTCGTAGATGCCTCCCTTGTCTTCGATACGTCCACCTCGGGCGCCCAACAGGGAGAGTAGCCGGCCAAGCCCCGTGATGGCGAGCGCATCAGCGTAGGTTCCCGTACGCTTTGGCAGCTTGAGCGTTTTAACTTTCATGTCCTTCTCCGGTCCAATCGTGTGATCTCTGGTCTGCCAGCCTGAGCCGCCGTGCGACGTACCAGTACAGGGGCAACACGTCCTCGTGCCGTTCGTGCTCCGGGTTTATGATCCAATCCTGCGCGAACTTCTGGCGCTGGGTCGCGGAAGGATGGTCCGGCAAATCGTCCATATCCACCCCTAACCGGCCGAGTACGTTTCGCACCTCCTCCCGATACCCGGCATCGAGCTGGAATTCCCCGAGGGTGGATGCAAATGCCGCGTGATGCCGGGCTATAGCCGAGCCCAAAGCCGCAACTACTTCAATCCTATCGACTTCGAGGGCTTCTGGAAGGCTTCGCATCAACACCTCAAGGCCCGCATAGTAGCTCTCTACCGCGTGCGGAGGCTTCCTGTACTTGGGATCTCTTATGCGTTTCCGCTGTTGGTCGTTCGTACCGTCGAAATCCGAGTGCGCAAGGAAACAATCCCTCGGCTCTCTCGGTCTCACGCTCTTCTGCCAAAGCCATATCTTGTCCTGCCATTCTTTGGCGAGCTTCCCCAGATCGTGCAGAGCAGCCGCAAGAAGTCCCATCTGCTCCACCTTCTCCGGGGCGACGCCGAGTTCTTTCCCGAGTCTCGTCGCGCCTACTCGGTGCTTCTCGCTCTGCTCGCTGTATTTGCCCATCACACGCTCTACGTGCTCGACCCAGGTCTCTTTGCGGTAGCTGTAGGGCTCGTAAACGTGATCGGCTTCGCCGATGTCCTGCTCAAAGACACAGCGGCCGGGCCTACCCAGGACCAACCCCTCTTCTGGAGTATAGCTGGCCAGATCCGGAGGCAGGCAGATGTAGAAGGTTTGATCGGCCTCTTCGACCTTCTCTATGGCCTTCCAGTTAGCCTCGGGAGCGTAGTTCTCGCTCTCTACCCGATCCTCCGACGGAGAGAGCATCAAGGCTTTTCCGAGCTCGCCCTTACTCCTTAGCTCTGCGAGGAAACCCTTCACAACCGAGCGAGCCACCGAAATGCTGGGAAAAGGCAGCTCCATACGGAGTCTTCCGGGGTTCCGGTGGATGACGAGATTCACGGCGTCAACGTCTCTAACGAGAAGTCGAACGTTAGCTCCGCTCCCTTCTCGAATAGCTTTGTTTATCTCCAAGCGCCTGGAGTTCGGATTTATGCTCTTTAAAACTCGCAGATCGGTTTCCGCATGAACCTCGTCTACCAAGTCCCTCTCTTCTTTGAAACCCAGGACCTCACCAGATTTGGCCGCAATCCCATCGGCTGTCGCGCCTATCAGGCTGGCTTGAGTTCCGGTGTAAGGAGCTGTGCTCCGCCCTTCGCCTTTTAAGGGCAACTCGTAGACGCACACGGTCCCTTCCCCACCAAACCGCGCGCACCTGCCGGCACGCTGTAGCAGGGCGCTCGCGGGCGCTAACTCAGTGTGCAAAACGTCGGCGGAGATATCCAGCCCCACCTCTACTACTTGCGTGGCAACGAGTATGGCTCTGTCTCCGCCCTCTTTCCCGAAGATCTTAAGGATCTCGTCTTCCTTCCTTTTGCGATCCTCGGGCAGAAAGCGACTGTGCAAAAGCAAGATGCGATCTTCCATACCCCGTTCTTTCGCCAGGGAGACGAGACTGCGGTACAGCCCAACGGCCCTGTCCACGGTATTGCACACGGCTATTGATTTCTTGCGGTGTTTTGAAAGGACAGGTTCTGCGGTCAGCGTCTGGTTGCTCCAGATGAACCTCCGTTTGGTCTCCGGTCTGTCTGGGCGCTTGATCTCCTCCGGCAATACCTCCCGTTTGCCCATTTTGTAGCGGCGCCCGATCTCTTCCACGCCTTTGCCAGAGAATGTAGCGCTCATTAGGAGCACCCGAGAGTATTGCCTTAACCTATGGGCCAAGTCGAGTGCCGTCGCCTGAGCTCGCTCCGGCTCCAGCAGATGAAACTCGTCGAACACGATGCAGCTACCGATTAACGCTCCGGCAGGCATGTTGGCTAGCCGTCGCGGCAACGAAACCGGCGCCCCAATATAACTAGACAGAAGTTGATCTATGGTGGTAAAGACGACGTCGCCCTCGAAGAATGGATCGCCCTCATCCCGCTCCATGCCGCCCATCTGCAGAGTCGGTCTCAAATCCTCTTTCTCAAGAACTTCCCCATACTGTCGGTAGAGCGCCGTGGTTAGGGTACGCAGCGGAAAAGCATAGATGAGCCGGTCGGCGAAGGGGAGTCCGTGACGCCTGGCGTAGATAAAGGCCAGTAGAGCCGCCCAACTCTTTCCTGATCCCGTCGGAGATACGAGTACAAGACTCTCTCCCTCCAACAGCCTGTG
>JADDKG010000102.1 GCA_020253895.1 Rubrobacter sp. | reverse complement strand
CCACCCCGGCGGCCCCCACCGCGAGCCGCGCCTGCCAGGAGGAAAGATCAGCCCGGAGTGCCCCGCCCAGCGCCTCGAGCCCCGCCCGGTATCCTGTGTACCGGTCGACGGTCTCCGCGGGCAGGAGCCCGAAGTTGATCAGCAGGAGCATCGCGGGAACCGCTATCAGTAGCAGGGCGAGAAGCAGGAGTATCAGGCGGTTGAAAGCGTTCATTTCACCCTCGTCCTGGTCTGTCTCGGGTCTGATTCAACCAGCTTCAGCCGGAGCTTCCCTAGCGGGATGCCCCTTCTCGCCAGGCGGTCCTGCACGGCGCGTCGGATCTCTTCGCGCAAAGGTCCGGTGTCCTCGCCGCGGCGGACGTGGGCCTCTAGCCTCACCAGCGCGCCCGGCCTGCGGCGGGCCTTGACCTTTACCGAGGAGCCGAGCACCGCCCGAACGCTCTCGGCTGCCGCGGCCACCTCGGCCGCCACCACCGGGCGGGCTATGTAGGTGCCCCGCTCCATCCGCACCCGCCGCGGACGCGAGGGTTTGAGCTCGGCTACGAGGAGGATCAGGCCGGCGAGCGCCACCAGCACCAGCGCAGCGACGGCCGGCGCCGAGAGCCTTCCGGCCTCCGCGGCAGAGACCAGGCTCTCCAGACCTCCGTACAGGGGCTGCAGCCACAGCACCTCCGGAAGCTCCGAGATCCGGTAACCGAACCACGGCACGCTGTAGACCAGCAAGAGCAGCCCGAGCGCGAACAGCCCGGCCAGGAGCAGCGTCACCACCACCCGGTTAAAGACCCGCATCCCTCTCCACCTCCAGGTCCTCCACCACCACGGTGGCCCTCCGGCCCCCCGTGCCCGAGGAGACCTTCTCCGCGATCTCCTCCGCTATCTGCGGAACCGGCCTCGTGAGGGGGTAGGACAGGATGACGTGTACCTCCACCTCCCCGTCCTTCACCACCACCCCGGTGACCTTCTCGCCGCCCTCGTAGGTGGCCGCCTCAGCAAAGCGCCCCGTCCCGAGCGCCGCGACCCCCTCTACGGCGAGGGCCGCCCTGGAAGCGGCCCTCGCAAGCTGTAGAATCTCTCCTGACAAGGCGAACGCGCTTCTCCGGCTACTGGACCCGCTGTTGCTGCTGCTGCTCCTGCTCCAGCTCCCGCTGTTGCTCCTGCTCCTGCTGCGGGAAGAAGATGTCGCTCACCGTGATGTTCACCTCGGTCACCCGCAGCCCCACCAGGCTCTCCACCCGGTTTATCACGTTGCGCCGCACGGCCTCCGAGATCTGGGGTATCGACTTGCCGTACTCGGCGGTGAGGGTGAGGTCTATAGCGGCCTCCTCCTGCCCGACCTCTACCGAGACGCCCTGGGTCTGGCCGCCCCGGCCGCCAGTAATCCCCCCGATAAGCCCGCTCACGGCCTGGGAGGCGGTGCCGCCCATGCGGATGCCCTCGACCTCCTGGGCGGCTATCCCGGCGATCTTGGCCACCACGTTGTCCTGGATCACGGTGTTGCCGCGCTCGGTCTGAAGCGGGCTGCGCCCCGTTCTCTGCTGCTGGGTCCTCTGCTCCGTCATCTTCGTCGCTCCTTTCTCCTCTATGCGGGATTTCCGCTATCCACACATACATGTACGTAATTTTGCTGGTCTGCGATGTCTCACGCCACACGGCGGGTGATCAGGCGGTATACCGCAAGCAGGATGATCGCTCCAAGCACCGCCGTCAGGATGGACCCCAGGCTGAACTGGCCCCTCTCTGCAGCCACCCCGAACAGGCTCAGGATCCATCCCCCGATAAACGCCCCCGCTATCCCGATGAGAATCGTCACGATGATCCCGCCCGGATCGGGGCCCGGCATGATCCACTTCGCCAGCACCCCAGCGATGAGGCCCACGATGATCCACACGATTATCGCGCCGAGGCTCACGGCTCACCTCCCTTTCTCTTGTAGACCGCTGCCGTTTACGCCCTCTCTCTATACGTCTTGGACAGCGCCGTCCGCCCATCCGTTGCAGAAGATCCGGATGATACGAGGGATTTACCCCCCTCCCGGTAGACTAAACTTCGCGGCCCGTTCTCAGGAGAGGAAAGGCTCGGCGGCGAAGACCAGGGCGAAGAGGATCGCCACCCCGTAGAGCAGGGGATGAACCTCTCCGGGCTTGCCGCGGGCGAGCTTTATCAGGACGTAGGAGATGAAGCCGAAGCCTATGCCGTAGGAGATGTTGAAGGTCAGCGGCAGGGTGAGGATGGTCAGGAAGGCCGGGATGGCCTCGTCGAAGCGGTCCCAGGGTATGTAGCGCACCGAGGTCATCATCAGGAAGCCCACCACCACCAGCGCCGGGGCGGTCACCGGGGAGACGAAGATCTGCTGCCCCTGCTCGGGCCCGGGGATGGGGACCGAGCCGCCGAAGACGCCGATGATCGGCGAGAACGGCAGGGCTAGCAAGAAAAGCAGGCCCACCACCACGCTGGTGAGCCCGGTCCTGCCGCCCTCGGCCACCCCGGAGCCGCTCTCGATGTAGCTGGTGACCGAGCTGGCCCCCAGCGCCCCGCCGCCCGCCGCGGCGAGCGAGTCGACCAGCAGAATGCGCTTGAGGTGCGGCGGGCGGCCCTCCTCATCCAGAAGCCCCCCCTCCTGGCCCACGGCGATGACGG
This sequence comes from Rubrobacter sp., assembly GCA_020253895.1. GTDB lineage: Bacteria > Actinomycetota > Rubrobacteria > Rubrobacterales > Rubrobacteraceae > Rubrobacter_B. The sequence continues at coordinate 2,069 of JADDKG010000102.1, read as the reverse complement.
TGCCCATCGTGTCGAAGAAGTCCGTCATGAACAGGGCGAAGATCACCGGCACCAGGGTGATCTGCAGCACCTCCGGTATGGCCAGCAGCCCGCCGCCCACCGTGGAGGTGTCGAAGCGGAAGTCCACCACCTGCTCGGGCAGCGGGATGATCCCGAAGATCATCCCCACGATCCCGGTGATGAGGATGCCGCCGAGAATCCCGCCGCGCAGCCCCAGGGCCACCAGCACCAGCGTGACCGCCAGGCCGAAGGCGGCCAGCAGAACCGGCCCCTGGGTGAAGTCCCCCAGCGTCAGGTAGGTGGCCGGGTCCTGGACCACGATCCCTCCGTTCTTCAGCCCGATAAACGCGATAAACAGCCCTATGCCTACCGCAATCGCGAACTTCAGCGACATGGGGATCGCGTTCATCACCGCCTCGCGCAGGTTGGTCAGAACCAGCACCGTCACCAGCAGGCCCTCCAGCACGATCACCGCCATCGCCTGCTGCCAGCTGAGGCCGAGGCCGAGGATGAGGGTGAAGGCCACCACGGCGTTCAGGCCGAGCCCCGAGGCCAGCGCCAGCGGGTAGTTGGCGAAGAGGCCCATGGCGATGCTGGCCGCCGCCGCGGCGACGCAGGTGGCGAAGAAGACCCCGGAGATGGGCAGCCCGGTCCCCTCGGTGCTCAGGATGGAGGGGTTGACGAAGATGATGTAGGCCATCGTCATGAAGGTCGTCAGCCCGGCCACCACCTCCGTCCGGAGGTTGGTGCCCCGCTCGGAGAACCTGAAGAAAGCGTCCAAGGCCGCTCCTCCGCCAGAGAAAACGCTTCGATACCTGCTAGCGGAAGCAATATAGCAGCCCGGCGCATCCCGGGCAAAAGGTCGCTAGAGGAAGGGCTTGTTCCGCTTCCAGAGAATCCAGCCCAGCGAGGCCAGCCACACCACGATGACCGCCGAGTAGGCCGGGAAGATCTGGCGGTACTGCTGCGGGGTGTCGCCGGTCTCTATGACCGGGATGCTCTCGTCCCGCGACAGATCTGCCCTCTTGAGCCCGTGCTGGGTGGTGTCGTGGAAGATCACCGTCCCCACCCTGGCAAGCCTGCCGTCCCAGACCCGCTCACCCATGTTCTCGAGGTCCCTCAGCGAGTCTCCGGGCAGGTCCTGGGCGGTCTGTATGAGGAGGTTGTCGCCGGTCTCCTCGAGCCGGAAGTAGAAGTAGCTCACGCTGTAGCGGGAGGAGATTCCTATCCCGGACTCCGGGGTGCCCAGCTTCTCTAGCGTGAGGTCCTCCCCCACGTCGGGGGTGCCCCTTATCCGGACGTAGTCCCCCACCTCCACACCCTCCGGGAGGTTGCCGGAGTTGATCTGCTCGGCGGTGAGGGTCACCGGCTTCCCCTCGAGCCCGTAGGAGAACTGGTCGGCGATCAGGGAGACCCCGAAGCTGAAGACGAGCACGATGAACAGGCGGACCAGGAGCCACGGGTTGCGCCGTACCCAGGGGCCGATGCCCCGCCTGCGGTACTCCTGCTGCCCCTCGGTCTGCCGGCCCTCCGTATGTTCCCTGATCTCCACGCCCATAGTCTAACCCGAACCTCCGGACCAGGGAGTGGGGTTTTGTGAAAGAGATAGCCGCCTTCCGTCCGGCGCTTCCCTAGTATGGAGGCCCGCGACGATGCTATGCTGTTGGGCGGCAAGGCCGCGTTTTGGACCTTCGGTGGAGGTAGGCATTTGGCGGAGAGTCGGGAAGCGCCGGAGAGGGACGGCCTGGAGAAGTACACCGTCGTTGGTGTGATAGACGACGGGGCAAACCTCAACCGGGCCGTGAAGGAGATCCGGGACCTCGGCGTCGGTCCGGACGACATCACGGTCATCCTCAAGCGGAAGGATCCCAGCGAGCCCGAGCCCTTCCCGGAGGGCACCCGCTACATCGTGGTCCCTGGGGACCGTCGGGGGCTGGAGGTGCCGGTGGGCTTCGGCGTGGTGTTCATAATAGTTGGGATCTTCTTCGCCATAACTACCCCCGCCATCGGCATCCCGGCGCTTCTCGTCTTTGTCTCGCTCGCGGCCATCCTCTTCGCCGGGGCGTTCT
>JADDKG010000101.1 GCA_020253895.1 Rubrobacter sp. | reverse complement strand
CTGCAGGGCCTGTGGGGGCGGGGAGGCCCCTCCGAGGTTGCCGTCGCGGCGATAGCCCCCAGCGTGGGGGTCTGGATCGGGCTGCGGGCGCTCCTCGGGCTCTACCCCGGGTACGGGCTCGACGCCGTCCAGCGGCTGCGCCGCCACGCCTACTCCGTGCTCGCCGCCCTGGCCGTGCTGGCGGTCTTTGCGGTGGGCTTCCACGTGGGCGACAGGCTCTCCCGGCTCATGCTGTTGCTCGCCTTCGCCGGGCTCTTGCTCTTCGCCCCCTTTGTCCACCACGCGGCCCGCCGGGCCCTGCGGAGGGCGGGGGTGTGGGGGAAGCCCGTGGTGGTGCTCGGCTACCGGAAGACGGGGGAGGCCTTTGTAGAGCACCTGGGGCGGGAATGGGCTCTCGGCTACCGCCCCGCGGCCCTCTTCGACTACAATCTGTTCCCCGCCGGCGAGGGCTACAGGGAGGCCCCTTACGAGAGGACGCTGCGCGATGCGGCGGCGTGGGCGCGCCGGAGGCGGGTGGACACCTGCATCTTCGCCACTCCCTACACCCGCCGCGAGCAGCTCTCCGAGATGATCTCGGTCGCCAGCGAGAGCTTCCGGGAGGTCATCGTCATCCCCAACCTGGACGGGGTGACCAACTCCGCGGTCATCGCCCGGGATCTCGCCGGGACCTTCGCGGTGGAGGTCCGCTACAACCTCCTCGATCCGTGGGCGCAGAGGGCCAAGCGGGCTTTGGACCTCCTTGTAGCGGGTTCTCTAGGGTTCGCGCTCGCCCCGCTGCTGCTGGCTGTGGCGCTCCTGATCCGGCTGGACTCTCCGGGGCCGGCCCTCTTCAGGCAGGAGAGGCCGGGGAAGGACGGCAGGGCGTTCCGGGTGTGCAAGTTCCGCACCATGCACGCCGACGCCGACGAACGGCTCGCCAGGCTCCTCCGGGAGGAGCCTGCGCTCGGGGAGGAGTTCCGGCGGCACGGCAAGCTCAGGAACGACCCCCGCATCACCCGGATGGGTAGCCTTCTGCGCAAGAGCAGCCTCGATGAGCTGCCCCAGCTTTGGAACGTGCTCAAAGGAGAGATGAGCCTCGTCGGCCCCCGGCCCTACCTGGACATCCAGCGCTCGCAGATCGACGAGCACGAGCGGTTCATCCTGCGGGTGCCGCCGGGGATCAGCGGGCTGTGGCAGGTGAGCGGCCGCAGCGACACCACGCTGGAGGAGCGGGTGCGGCTGGACGTCTACTACGTCCGCAACTGGTCGGTGTGGCTGGACCTGATCATCCTGGCCCGCACCGCCCGGGTGGTGCTCCGGGGGAGCGGGGCCTACTGAGGGGAGCCGGGGTTCTCCTCCCTCCTGAGCCGCTCCAGGACGCCCTCCACGTACTCCAGAAGCTGCCGGAGGGAGGCCCGGTAGGCGTGGGCGGTGAGCCCGTAGGGGTCGGGGATCTCCTCCCCATCCCGGTCCTCGCCGGCGTATCCCCGCAGGGTATAGACCTTTCTCGAGGGACCGAAGCTCCGCTCTATCTCCCGGACGTGGCGGGGCCCCATAGCGAGCACCAGGTCCGCCCCCTCCAGCAGCTCGCCGCTCACCCGCCGGGCCCTGTGGCCCGCATCCCGGATACCGAGCTCCGCCAGCGCTTCCAGGGCATAGGGCGCCATCCCCGCTCCCTCCAGCGCGGCCACCCCCGCGCTCTCCGCCCGGTAGGGCAGCCCCCGCTCCTCCGCCAGGGCGTTGAAGAGGGCCGCGGCCATCGGGCTGCGGCAGATGTTCGCCGTGCACACGAAGAGCACGGTCTTCCGCCTCTGCCGGGTGGTATCCCTCTCGCCCATCTCCTCTTCGGCCTCCGGTTCCCCGGATTATAAATAAACGGGGGATAGCTTATCCTACCGCCGCCGGATAGGATATCCTGGCAGTACGGGAGTCTTCCGAGGGAGGTGTGAGAGGGTGGTCGAGGAGCTCAAGCCTGACCGGCTCTACAGGCGCTGCGACCCCGAGAGCCTGCCCTTCAAGACCACCGACGAGCTCGAGGAGCTGGACGGTGGCATGGGCCAGCCACGGGCGGTCGAGGCGGTGCGTTTCGGCATCGGCATCGAGCGTCCCGGCTACAACATCTACGCCCTGGGGCCTCCCGGCACCGGAAAGCACGCCCTGGTTCGCCATTTTTTGGGGGCGAAGGCGGCTGAGCGGCCGGCGCCCTCCGACTGGGTCTACGTCCACGACTTCGCCCACCCGAACCGGCCGCGGGCTATAGAACTGCCGCCGGGCATGGGCAACCGGCTGCGGCGGGACATGGAGCAGCTGGTTGAGGAGCTCAGGCCCGCGCTCGCCAGCGCGTTCGAGGGCGAGGAGTACCAGGCCCGCCGCCGGGCGATAGAGGAGGAGTTCGCCGAGCGCTCCAACCAGGCCTTCGCCGAGCTGCGCCGCAAGGCCCAGGAGCGGGGGCTCGCGCTGCTGCAGACCCCGATGGGCTGGGTGTTCGCTCCTCTGCGGGGAGGGCGGGTCCTCTCCCCGCAGGAGCTGCAGCAGCTGCCCGAGGAGGAGCGCGCTCGCCTGGAGCGGGAGGTCGAGGAGCTGCAGCAGGAGCTGCAGCGGGTCCTCTCTCAGGACATCCCCCGCTGGCAGCGGGAGATGCAGCGCAAGCTGCGGGAGCTCAACCAGGAGGTCACCAACTTCGCGGTGGGATCCCGGATAGAGGAGCTCAAGGAAAAGTATGCGGAGTTCGAGGAGGTCGCCGAGTACCTGGAGGAGGTGCGCCGGGATATAGTCCAGAACGCCAGGGAGTTTATCGGCCAGGATAGAGAGATGCAGCAACCCGGGCGGG
>JADDKG010000100.1 GCA_020253895.1 Rubrobacter sp. | reverse complement strand
TCCTATGGACACCACGCGCAGCGATCTGAAGCAGAGGATTTTTAGGGAACTCGAGGAGGCCCGCGGCAGGACCCGGATGCTCCTCTCGCCGCTCTCCGAGGAGGAGCTCACCGCCCAGCACGACCCGATCATGAGCCCCCTCATCTGGGACTACGGCCACATCGGCAACTACGAGGAGCTGTGGCTCCTGAACCGGACCTTCGGCCGGAGTCTCGCCGAGCGCGAGCTCTACGACATCTACGACGCCTCGGTCACCCCCCGCAGCGAGCGGCCCTCGCTGAACATGCTCGGCCGCAAGGACGCCGACCGCTACCTGGACGCGGTGCGCCGGGCGGCGCTCGAGGAGCTGCGCGGGGCGGACCTCTCCGGCGACGACCCGCTGCTTCGGGACGGCTTCGTCTACAGGATGGTCCTCCAGCACGAGGCCCAGCACAACGAGACCATGCTCCAGACGCTCCAGCTCATGCGGGGCGAGGGCTACCGCCCGGAGCGTATGGCCCCGCTGCCGCCCGGGGACCCGGAGGGCGAGGAGATGGTGCTGGTCCCGGGCGGCACCTTTGTCATGGGGACCGACGACCGGGCCTGGGCGCTGGACAACGAGCGCCCCGCCCACGAGGTGTACCTCCCCCCCTTCTACATAGACCGGGTCCCGGTCACCAACCGGGCCTACCTCCGGTTCGTCGAGGACGGCGGCTACGGGCGCGAGGAGCTCTGGGACCCCGAGGGGTGGGAGTGGATCCGGGAGGAGCGGATCTCCGCGCCCAAGCACTGGTACCAGAAGGAGCCGCACGACTGGTGGACGGAGTGCTTCGGCTTTGACCAACCCCTGCGCCCGGACGCCCCCGTGCTGCACGTCTCCTGGTACGAGGCGGACGCGTACGCCCGGTGGGCGGGGAAGAGGCTTCCGACGGAGGCCGAGTGGGAGAAGGCAGCCTCTTGGGACCCGCGGGAAGGGACCAAGAGGCTCTTTCCGTTGGGCGACGAGCCCCCCACCCCGGAGCGGGCGAACCTCGACCAGCTGGCCTTCCGGCCCGCGGAGGTCGGGGCCTACCCCGCGGGGGCGAGCCCCTGCGGGGCGCTGGGTATGGTCGGGGACGTTTGGGAGTGGACCGCCACCGAGTTCTCCGGCTACCCGGGCTTTGAGAGCTTCCCCTACAGGGAGTACTCCGAGGTCTTTTTCGACGACGGGTACATGGTCCTGCGCGGCGGCTCCTTCGCCACCCGTCCCTGCGCCATCCGCAACACCTTCCGCAACTGGGACTTCCCCATCCGGCGCCAGCTCTTCGCCGGCTTCCGCTGCGCCAGGGACGCCTGAGGGAGACGGGCCGTGTGCAGGATGGCCGCCTACATCGGAAACCGGCGCATCTCCCTCTCCTCGCTGGTTCTGGAGCCCGCGCACTCGCTGCTGGCGCAGAGCTACGCCCCCAAGGAGATGAGGAGCGGCGTGGTGAACGCCGACGGCTTCGGCACCGGGTGGTACGCGCCGGAGGTTGACGGAGAGCCCGCCGTCTACCGCTCGGTGCGCCCAATCTGGGCCGACCGGAGCTTCGCCAGCATCGCCCCCCGGGTCCTGAGCCCCGCGGTGTTCGCCGCCGTCCGCAGCGCCACGCCGGGCCTCCCGGCCGAGGAGAGCGGGGTGCCACCCTTCTCCTCGGGGCGCTACATGTTCATGCATAACGGGGCGGTGGAGGACTTCCGGCGCTCGGCCATGCGCCGCCTGCGCGACACGCTGAGCGACGAGTCCTACGCCGGTCTCCTCGGCGTCTCGGACTCGGAGACGATCTTCGCCTGCCTGCTGGACCGCTTGCGCCGGCGCCCGGAGAACCCGGGAGGCGCCCTCGAGGCGACGGTTGCCCACCTTCTGCGGACCTGCGCGGAGCTCGGGGTGGAGGCCACCCTCAACCTGGGGCTCACCGACGGGCAGACCATGGCCTTTGTCCGCTGCTCGACGGGGGGCCTGGGCAACTCGCTGTACTTCCTGAAGGACGGCGGCGCTTTCCGGGGGGGCGTGGTGGTGGCCTCCGAGCCGCTCGACGGGGACCCCGGCTGGCAGGAGGTTCCGGACCGGCACCTCCTCTCCGTCGACCGCTCGGGCGAGGCGGCGCTGCGGATGCTGGATCTCTCCGTCCCGGAGGGCCTCTCCTGAGCCCCAGCAGGCTGGAGATCTCCCTTCTCGGGGAGAGCCCCCCGTCCTCCCGGATGGCGGAAGACATCCGCCGGGGGCTCACCTCCACCCCCAAGGACCTCTCCCCGTGGCCGAAGTACCTCTACGACGGGGAAGGCTCGCGCCTCTTCGAGGAGATAACCCGGCTGCCGGAGTACTACCAGACCCGCACCGAGACCTCCATCCTCCGCCGGAGGGCGGAGGAGATCGCGGCCCGCACCGGCTGCGAGGAGCTGGTGGAGCTAGGCTCGGGGGCCGCGGGCGAGAAGACCCGCCTGCTCCTCGACGCCCTCGCCGCCCGCAACGGCGGCCGGGTCCGCTACGCGCCGCTGGACGTGAGCGGGAGCGCGCTCCGGAAGAGCGGCGAACGGCTGCTCCGCGAGTACCCCGGCCTGAGCATCCGGGGCTTCGTGGGAGACTTCGAGGGGCCGCTGGGCGGGCTGCTCGTAGACGACCCCGGAACGCCGCCCCGCCTCGTGGCCTTTCTCGGCGGCACCATCGGCAACTTCACCCCCCGCCGCCGGCTGCGCTTTCTGCGCGGGCTCGCCGCGGGGCTCCGGCCCGGGGACGCCCTGCTGGTCGGCGTGGACCTGGTGAAGGACGTCGAGACCCTCGAGGCCGCCTACAACGACCGGGCGGGCGTCACCGCCCGGTTCAACAGGAACCTCCTCCGGGTCATAAACGCCCGGCTCGGCGGGCGCTTCGACCCCCGGCTCTTCGAGCACCGGGCGCCGTACGTGGCCGGGAAGTCCAGGGTGGAGATGTGGCTCGTCTCCCGAGCCGCCCAGAGGGTGCCGGTGGAGTCCCTGGGGATCTCCGTCTCCTTCGCGCCGGGGGAGGGGATGCGGACCGAGATCAGCACGAAGTTTACCCCGGTCTCGGCCCGCCGGATGCTGGAGGAGGCGGGTCTGAGGGCCGCCGGGTTCTACACCGACGAGGATAGGCTCTTCGGGCTCCTGCTCGCCACCCCGCCGTAGTATCCTGCACGGGAAGGAAAACCAGGGGAGGGAAGAGAGCATGGACCTGCGCCAGCTTCAGAAGCCGCTCAAGGAGAGGTACCGCCGGGAACCCGGCTCTTCCCGGGTGACGCTCCGGGCCAGAGGGAGCGAGACCGGGGTGCCGGTCTCCTGCTCGGTGGATATCGGCCGGGCCGTCTACGAGGCCGGGGCCCACGCCGGCGTGGGCGGCACGGGGAGCGCGGCCTGCTCGGGCGACCTACTGCTTGGCGCGCTCGCCGCGTGCGCCCAGATCACCTGCCAGATGGTGGCGGCCTCGCTGGGGATCCCCACCAGGAGCATAGAGGCGATCGCAGAGGGGGATCTGGACCTCGCCGGCACCCTCGGGCTCTCGGAGGAGGTGCCGGTGGGCTTCCAGGAGATACGGCTCATCCTCCACGTGGAGGCCCCGGAGGCCACCGACGAGCAGCTGCGGGCCCTGAAGGAGAAGACCGAGCGGTACTGCGTGGTGATGCAGACCCTCAAGAGCCCGCCGGGGGTCTCCGTGGCCTGGGAGGCCGGCTAGCCTCAGCCCGGCGAGATACTGCGGTACCTGGCCACGACGAGCATCAGCAGACCGTAGGCCACAAGCCCCAACGCGGCGGCTCCGAGCAGCCAGGGACCGAAAGGCTGCCGCAGCAGGGAGTGCAGCGCCCCGCCAAGCCCCCGGGCCTTCTCGGGGTCGTGCTGGGCGGCCGCAAGGATCAGAAAGACCCCCACCAGGCCGAAGACCATCCCCCGGGCCGCCACCCCGAAGCGTCCGAGTCGGATGACCCAGCGACCCGCTGTACCGCCGATCTCGCCGAGCCGGAGGTAACGGGCGAACTCCGCCCTGTAGGCCTGGTAGACCTCGTAGCCTCCGAAGCCGAGGATGGCGAGCCCCGCCGCGGCCGCCAGCGCCTGCCCAAAGGGTTCGGCCAGAAGCCAGGCCGTCCAGTCCTGGGCCGACCTCCCCCCGCCGGAGCCAAGCGCCGCCCGTCCGGCTCCCAGGGCAAGGGCCGCATACGCCAGCGCGCTGAAGGCGTACCCGGCCCGGCGGGCGAGCCCCCGGGCGTCCCGTCCCTCCCCGTCGGGATTGGCCGCGGCCTGCACCAGACGCCAGATCGCATACCCCACGAACCCCGCCGCAACCACCCCCAGCATGGGCCGCCCGAAGGGCTGGTCGGCGATCAGGGCGAACACCCCCCTCTGGCCCGAAGTCCGCCCGCCGGTGCCGGTGGCCACCCCGAGGGCGAGAACGCCCATGACGGCGTAGACGACGCCCTCCGCCGCATACCCGAAGCGGGCGAGCCCCTCTATCCAGGGGCTCGCCCTCCGGCTGGCCTCGCGCGCCTGCCGCTCGGCCTCCCTGCCCGCCGCATCCCCGGACAACCGACGCCCTCCTCTTCCGGTTGCTAACGGACCAACGGTACACTACCCCCCGCCCCGGCGCCACGGCGGCCCGAATCCTGCCGACGCAGAGAGAGAATGAAAAGGAGCGGGCGCCCTGTGGACGCCCGCTCCCCTTCGTGGGTCGGAGGAAACCCCGCCTACAGCCTGCTTATGAGCCGCTGGGCGATCTCCTGCAGCTCCTCGGGGTGGAGCCCCGGGGCGGAGACGGCCTTGTCCTCCGGCGGGTCTGCCGGGCCGCCGGCGCTCTCGGGCAGACCGTCAACCACCTCGAGCGGGGTCCCGTCTATGGGGTGCTCGCCTCTCCAGATGGCGGAGATGTCCTTGAAGTCCTCCGGGCTGAACCGGTAGAGCTTGCCGTGCATCCCCTTGTCGGTGAACTGCTTGGCCTCCTTGAAGGCCGAGTCCGGGATCTTGGGTATCGGCAGCATCTTCTTCACGTCCACCCCGGTGAGCTCCTCCAGCGCCTTGGCGTAGGCCAGGGCGTGGACGCCGCCGCGGACGAAGAGGTAGCCGAGCATCTGCCGGGCAACCGGGTGGTCGGTGGACTCGTAGACCCGGATCTTGGCCATCCTGGCCCCGTTCTCCAGGAAGAAGTTGTGCAGCAGGTCGAGCACCAGGTCCCCGGAGTTGAAGACGTACTCGCCGTTCCAGCCCTTGCCCAGGGAATTCGTGGCGAGTGCCCCGAGGCCGTTGTTTATGTAGTGGTGCGGGATGCCCTTGCCCTTGAGGCCCTTGAGCGGGGCGTCGGTCACCTCGTCCCCCTCGGAGGCCCCGGTCAAGAGACCGTTGATGGTCGCGGCCACCAGCTCTATGTGCCCGAGCTCCTCGGTGGCGATGTTGGCGATGAGGTCGTAGAAGGGCTTGACCTTCTTGCGCCCCCGGAAGTTGAACGACTGGTAGGTGTAGTTCATCAGGGTGGACATCTCCCCGAAACGCCCACCCAGAAGCTCCTGTACGTTGGCCGCCGCATCCGGATCCGGCTCGCTCGGCATCGGTAGCTCAACCTGGAGCCTGTCTACCCTCAGATACACGCTATCCCCCTTCCTCTCGTCTCTCTTTACAGGCCGTCTGGCGACCGCCTGAGTTCCTCCCCTCTGCCCGGTAGTAAAGCCCCGACACCACCTCCCTTCTCAGCCGCCTGCGCCAACATCTTTACCTAATATCACGAGACCGCCCCCGGTGTCTGGGGACGGTCTCACATTTTCGACAACGATAACGATTATTAATATCTGCTCTAGACGTTAGGTCCGGCCCTGCGGACCTCCTCAGGGACCCCGCTCTCGAACTTCTTGAAGTTCTCGCGGAAGAGGTCGGCGAGCTTTGCGGCCTGGTCGTCGTAGGCGGCCTTGTCGGCCCAGGTCTCGCGGGGGTTGAGTATCCCGGAAGGAACCCCCGGCACCTCCAGCGGGATCTCAAGTCCGAAGAACGGGTCCGTGTAGGTTTTGTTCCCGTCGATGTTGCCGGCTATGACGGCCCGGACCATCTGGCGGGTAGCCGCGATGTCCACCCGCTCGCCTATGCCGTAGGGGCCGCCCGACCAGCCGGTGTTGATGAGGTAGCAGCGGGAGCCGTGCTCCCGGAGCTTCTCCGAGAGCATGGCGGAGTAGGTCGTCGGCGGGAGGGGGAGGAAGGGCGCGCCGAAGCAGGCCGAGAAGGTGGCCTCCACGTCGGCCTCCATGTCCGCCTCGGTGCCGGCGAGCTTTGCGGTGTAGCCGGAGAGGAAGTAGTAGGCGGCCTGCTCGGGCGAGAGGATGCTGATGGGCGGGAGCACCCCGAAGGCGTCGGCGGTCAGGAAGAGGACGGCGGCCGGATGCCCCGCCCGTCCGGACCCCACCGCCCCATCGATGTACTCCAAGGGGTAGGCGGCGCGGGTGTTCTCCGTGAGCGAGGCGTCGGTGTAGTCTACCTGGCGGGTGATCCTGTCCACCACCACGTTCTCCAGGACCGCCCCGAAGCGGATGGCGTCGTAGATCTGGGGCTCCTTCTCCCGGGAGAGGTCTATGCACTTGGCGTAGCAGCCGCCCTCGAAGTTGAAGATCCCCTCGTCCGACCAGCCGTGCTCGTCGTCGCCGATGAGGTGGCGCTCGGGGTCGGAGGAGAGGGTGGTCTTTCCGGTCCCGGAGAGCCCGAAGAAGAGCGCCACATCACCATCGGAGCCCACGTTGGCCGAGCAGTGCATGGGGAAGACCCCGTGCTCGGTGGGGAGGACGAAGTTCAGCACCGAGAAGATGCTCTTCTTTATCTCCCCGGCGTAACGGGTGCCGCAGATGAGCACCACCCGGCGCTCGAAGTCTATGCCGACGAAGGTCTCGGACTCCGTCCCGTCCTCCTCAGGGTCGGTGAGCAGCCCGGGCACCGAGATGACGGTCCAGTCAG
>JADDKG010000010.1 GCA_020253895.1 Rubrobacter sp. | reverse complement strand
TTTGGGGCGGCGGCGCTCGGGCTGGCCGTGGCGCTGTTCTTTATTACGTCGGCGGCGACCTCCGCGCTTATGGGGCGGCTGGTGGAGGGGATCGGGGCGTTCCGCGGGATGCGCCTCGCCGCGGCAACCAGCGCCCTCTCGCTGCTCGGGGTGGCACTGCTGGCCCGCTCGTGGCCCACCCTCGCCGCCTGCCTGGTGCTCGGCGGCTTGGCCAACGCCGTCTCCCACCCGGCGGCCAACCTCTCCCTGGCCCGCGAGATACCCCCCGGACGGTTGGGGCTCTCCTTCGGGATAAAGCAGGCTGCCCTGCCGGCGGCGACCCTGCTCGCCGGTCTCGCCGTTCCCCTCATCGCCGTAACCCTCGGGTGGCGGTGGGCCTTCGTCGGGGGGGCGGGGCTGGCGCTGCTGGTGGCCCTGCTGGTCCCGCGGGGGAAGGGGCCGGGCGCGGGGCGGCGGGTGGGGGAGGCCCGCCGGGAGGACGCCCCCATCCTCCCGCTCGTCATCCTGGCCTTGGGGATAGGGCTCGGCTCCACGGCCGCCACCCCACTCGGGGCGTTTATCGTGAACTCGGCCGTGGAGGAGGGAATGCGGGTGGAGGCCGCCGGCCTGCTCCTGGCCGCCGGGAGCGCCTGCAGCATAGCAGTGCGGGTGGTCTTCGGGTACCTCGCGGATATGATGAGCGGGGGGCGGCTCCGGCTGGTGGCCGGGATGCTCGCCGCCGGGGTGGTAGGCTTCCTGATGCTGGCGCTGGGATCCGGCCCCCTGTTCGTGGCCGGGGCCCTGCTGGCCTTCGGGGCCGGGTGGGGCTGGCCAGGGCTGTTCAACTTCGCCGTGGTGAAGACCAGCCCCGGAGCCCCGGCGGCGGCGACCGGCATCACCCAGACGGGCGCCTCCGGAGGGGCGGCCTTCGGGCCTCTGCTCTTCGGCGCCGTGGTGGAGGCGGCCTCCTACGAGGCGGCGTGGACCGTCTCGGCGGCGGCCGCGCTCGCCGCCCTGGCGGCCATCCTCACCGGCCGGGCCCTGCTCCTGCGCAAGGGCGCGCCCCCCTCCCTCCGGCGGGGCTAGAAGCCCCCGGATCCCTTAGTATGTAGGGTCTGCGGGACCCGGGGAGAGGAGTGGACCGCTTGCGCGCCGGAGGACGCCATCATGCGGTGTGGGCCGTTCTGCTCTTCCTGCTCGCCCTCCTGACCGGCGTCGGGGCCGGGCGGGAGGAGGGCGGGGGCCGGGTGCGCCTGCACGCCGCCGGGCTGCTCGGCGACGGCGCGGGCACGCTCTTCCCCGTCCCGCCCGGGCTCGCCGGGGGCGCTTCCTACCTGCCGGGCAGCGACGTCCTGCGCCTCCCGGACGGGCGGCTGCGCTACGTGCCGCCGGGGGGCTCGGGGCCGGTAACCGTCCCGCCCGGCGACCCCGGAGCCCTGGCCGCGGCGGCCCGGACGAGGGCCTGGCTCGGGGAGGGCGCCGTACCGGGCTCGGACCGCGCGGAGCGGGCGCTCGCCGCCCGCTCCCTCCTCAACATACGCCTGCTGGTGCTCCCGGGAGGGGCCGCCATCGCCGCCCCGCGCGACCGGTGGGACTACGTGTGGCCGCGCGACGCGGGGTGGATGGCGGCCGCGCTCGCCGTCACCGGCCACCACCCGGAGTCTCATGAGATCCTGGGGTTTCTCGCCCGCACCCAGCGTCCTGACGGGATCTGGGAGGCCCGCTACCGGCCGGACGGCTCGCCGGTCCTCGACGGCCGGGCGCCACAGCTCGACGCCAACGGGTGGTTTTTGTGGGCCCTGTGGGTCCACGCCCGCACCGGCAACCGTTGGGAGGACGCCCGGGAGCTCTGGCCCGCGGCCCGCCGGGCGGCCGACGCCGCGGCGGGCTCTCTCGGACCGGACGGGCTCCCGCCGCCCGGGGCGGACTACTGGGAGCGCGAGACCCTCTACCCCAACCTGGGGACCGCAGCCCCCCTGCGGACGGGGCTGCGGGCCGCGTACGCCACCGCCCGGCGCCTGGGCCATCACCGGGAGGCCCGGCGCTACGCCCGGGCCGCCTCCCGGCTGGACGCGGCCATCGGGCGGCGCTTCGCCCCGCACGGGTACCCGCGGACCACCAGGCCCGGCAGCGGCGCGGACGCGGCGGTCAACTTTCTAGCCCCGCCCTTTGCCCCGCCGGAGCACGGGGTGATGCGGGCGGTGGAGGAGACCGCAGGACGGCTCGCCGCCCCGAACGGTGGCGTGGTTCCCGGCGAGCGCTGGCCGGCGGGGCGCGATGTTGCCTGGACCCCGGCCACAGCGCTCTTCATGCTCTCGGCGGCGGCCTCCGGGCGCGGGGAGGAGGCGGACCGGTGGCTCGGGTGGCTGGCGGCACACCGTACGGCGCTCGGGGCCTCCCCCGAGAAGGTGGGGCCCGCCGGGAGGCCGGGCTCCGCGGCCCCCCTGGGTTGGACCGAAGCCATAGTGGTGCTCGCGCTGGCGGCGGAGGAAGGTGGGGTGCCGGTGCCCCCGGCGCCTCGGGACTAGCCGAGGAGCTCTATCCGGTCGCCGGCCCGTATCCTCCCGGCCTCGACGACCCGGGCGCAGATGCCGCCGCGCCCCTTCAGGGCCCGCGTCATCCCCGGCTCGGAGAGGTCCTGGACGTGGCGGCAGGGCGGGCGCGGACGGTCGTACTCCAGCACCGCCTCCCCGACTCGGAACCGGCGGCCGCGCAGCTCCTCCAGACGCACGCCGCGGGTCACGAGGTTCCGCCGGTGCTCGCCGTTCTTCACGCCGATGCCGAGCTCGTCCTGGATGTGGTCCAGGTCCTCGCCGGAGATCAGGGTGATTTCGCAGACATCCCCGTAGGCCGTCCAGTAGCCGGTCCCCTCGCAGTAGCGGTCGCCCCGGATGCCGCAGCCCGGGACCGTCTCCACCTCCGTAACCCGCCGCATCGGGGCGCTGCCCTTGTCCGTGACGTAGATCTCCTCGACCACGCCCTCCACGCGCACCTCCTCAGAAGTTAGCTCCGGAGCGTATTCTGCCACGTCGCCTACCCCTCCGGACGGCCGTAACCGCCGCCGCCCGGCGTCTCGACCGTCACCACGTCGCCCCTCGCGAGCTCGCGGCTCGTCTTCGCGGGCAGCTCCTCGCCGTTTATGAGGTTGCGGCCCACCCTGCCGGGACCGCCTCCACGTGCCCCGCGCGGGGGGTGGCGCCTCCGGTCGGTCAGGAGCGAGAGGCTCGCCGGCTCGATCACCCGCACCGAGCGCACGATGCCGTCGCCGCCGCGGTGCTTGCCCGCCCCGCCGGAGCCGTAGAGGAGCTCGTAGCGCTCGACCCGCATCGGGTACTCCAGCTCCAGGGCCTCCACCGGGGTGTTCAGGGTGTTGCTCATCCCCACGTGGACGCCGGAAGGCCCCGGTCCCCTGGCGCTCGCGCCCTGCCCGCCGCCGATGGTCTCGTAGTAGGTCCAGCCGCGCCCCCCGATG
>JADDKG010000001.1 GCA_020253895.1 Rubrobacter sp. | reverse complement strand
TCATCGAGGGGAATGAGATCTTTATCCATCGGACCCGGGGTATCTCCCGGCTCACGCAGGAGGAGGCCATCGAGCTGGGGCTCACCGGGCCGCCGCTGCGGTGTACGGGGGTGAAGTTTGACGTGAGGCGGGACTACCCGTACAGCGTTTACCCCGAGCTGGACTTCGACGTCGTGACCGACACCGCAGGTGACGTCGAGGCCTCCTACCGGGTGCGGATAAAGGAGTGCTACGAGAGCATCAAGATCATCCGCCAGTGCCTCGAGAAGATGCCCGAGGGTGAAGTCATGGCGGGCGTGGGCAGGAGGGTCCGACCGCCCGAGGGCGAGGGCTTCGGGCGGGTCGAGGGGCCGCGAGGGGAGTTCGCGGTGCACATAGTCTCCGACGGCTCCGACACCCCCTACAGGGTCCACTACCGGGACGCCAGCTTCGTGAACATGCAGCTCCTGCAGGAGAAAGTGCCCGGCCACTACCTGCCTGACATCATGCCCATAATGGGGCTTGTGGACCCCGTCTCCGGGGGGTGGGACAAGTAGTGGCGCTGGAGTACCTCGAGCAGGAGCCGTGGCGGTTTCTGATCTCCTCGGCAACCGTCATCTTCCTCGTCCTGAACATCGCTGCGGTGCTCACCCTCGCCGAGCGTAAGGTCTCGGCGTACATCCAGCTCAGGTACGGTCCCAACAGGGTAGGGCCGCGGGGGCTACTGCAGCCCGCGGCGGACGTGATCAAGCTCTTTCTCAAGGAGAACGTCTCGCCGGGCCGGGCGGACCGCTGGGTCTTTCTCGCGGCTCCGATCGCCATGTTCCTGCCGGCTGCCGCGGTGTGGCTCGTCATCCCGTTTGGACCGGGGATGGTGGTGGCCGACCTCAACGTAGGTCTCGTCTACTTCTTCGCCATAACCTCCATCGGGGCGCTCGGGGTCATCATGGCCGGCTACGGGAGCCGGTCCAACTTCTCGCTGCTCGGTGCCCTGCGGGGGGCGGGGCAGATGATCTCCTACGAGGTGCCGCTCATCCTGAGCCTGCTCGGGGTGGCCATGCTCACCGGCAGCCTGTCGATGGTGGATATAGTCGAGTATCAGGCCGGAGGGTTCTGGAACTGGATCATCTGGCCGCAGCTACCGATGTTCCTGGCCTTCTTCATCTCGGGACTTGCCGAGGTGAAGAGGATCCCCTTCGACCTCCCCGAGGGGGAGAGCGAGATCGTCGGGGGCTTCATGATCGAGTACTCCGGGATGACCTGGGCCCTCATACAAGCGGCGGAGTTCGCCTCCATGGCGGTCATGAGCGCGGTGGCGGCGACCCTCTTTCTGGGGGGCTGGCAGCCCCCTTTGCCGTTCCTCGATCTCGGGGTGTTCAACTGGGTGTGGCTTGGAATCAAGACTACGCTGCTCATCTTCGTCTTCCAGTGGATCCGGTGGACCCTTCCCCGGCTCAGGATGGATCAGCTCATGGACCTTGGCTGGAAGGTTCTGGTTCCGGTGACCATCCTCTGGCTGTTCGTCACGGCCGGAGCGATGTTGGTGGTCTAGGAGAGGGGGCGGTAGCGTGCCTCGCATAGGGCAGGGGATCGCCAAGGGGCTGGGGATAACCCTCCGGCATCTGTTCGAGAAGAAGGTCACACGCCAGTACCCGGAGTACAGGCGGGAGTTGCCGGAGAGGACCCGCGGCATGCTCACCGTGGACATGGACCGGTGCATCGCGTGCCTGCAGTGCATGAGGATCTGCCCGGACCACTGCATCTCCATCGAGCAGACCAAGCGGGATCGCGGCGGCTCCGGCAAGCCCAAGCCACACGCGGTGGGCTTCGCCATCGACGACTCGCGGTGCATGTACTGCTCGCTGTGCGTCGAGGTCTGTCCGGTCAACTGCATCTACCACACCGAGGAGTTCGAGATACAGGCGTACAACCGGCTGGAGCTCGCCCGGCAGTTCGGTGAGCGTCCGGTGGACCCGCACCCGACGGTGAAGAAAGAAAAGAGGGCCGTGGCCAAGAAGGTTCCCTCGAGAAGGGCCCCGGCCACGGAGGCTTCAAGGAAGGAAGAGGCGGCTTGACGGTAGCGTTCGCGTTCCTGACCGGGATGACCCTCGTTTCGGCTCTGGGCGTGGTCTTGAGCCGGAACGTGGTCCACTCTGCGCTGTTCATGTCCGGAGCTTTCCTGGGGGTTGCTGGGTTTTTCGTGATGCTCAACGCCCCCGCTCTGGCGATGTTCCAGGTGCTCATCTACGTCGGCGCGGTGACCGTGGTGATCCTCTTCGGGATCATGTTCACCCAGCGCCCGCAGGTGCGGCGCTTCCGGACGATCATAAACCGCCAGATCTGGCCGGGGTTTTTCGCTGCGGCCGGGGTGGGGGCCTTCCTGTGCTACATCCTGGTGGGCGAGAGCTGGGAGGGTGCCCGTCCGGGCAACGGGGCCCGGTCGGTGGCGGTGTTGGGCCGGAGCCTGCTCGGGGTGGACGAAGGCGTCGAGATATTCTCGCTGCTCTTTGAGGCCGCCTCGGTCCTGCTGCTGGTGGCTTTGGTTGCGGCGATAGTCATCAGCCGGCGCAAGGATGAGGAGGCCGGAAGGGAGGAGCCGGGCCGGTGATGCAGCAGTTTCTGGACCAGCTCAACGCCCAGATTCCACTCGAGGGTTACCTGATGGTAGCGGCGATCATGTTCGCCATTGGGGCGTGGGGTGCGCTTATAAGGCGCAACGCGGTGGTCGTGTTCATGTGCGTGGAGCTGATGATCAACGCCGTCAACCTCACGCTGGTGGCGTTCGCGGATTTTCTCCCTGGCGCTGGCGGGCCGGGTGCGAGCTACGCGGTGCTCGTCATCGCCATCGCCGCTGCCGAGATAGCGGTAGGGCTTGCCATAGTGCTC